>JAYOEF010000028.1:0-26009 GCA_038106605.1 Alphaproteobacteria bacterium | reverse complement strand
CCTGCTCCTGCTTCTCCTCCTGGGCGAGGCGCTTCTGCTTCTGTTCGAGCCAGGCGGTGTAGTTGCCCTCGAACGGAAAGGCACGGCCGCGGTCGAGTTCGAGGATCCAGCCGGCGACATTGTCGAGGAAGTAACGATCGTGGGTCACCGCCACGACGGTGCCGGGATAGTCCTCCAGGTGGCGTTCGAGCCAGGCGACCGACTCAGCGTCGAGATGGTTCGTCGGCTCGTCGAGCAGCAGCAGGTCGGGCTGGCGCAGCAGCAGGCGGCACAGCGCCACCCGGCGCCGCTCGCCACCCGACAGCTTGGTAACGTCCGCGTCGCCCGGCGGGCAGCGGAGCGCGTCCATCGCGATCTCGAGCTTGCGTTCGAGGTTCCAGCCGTCGACCGCGTCGATCTTCTCCTGGAGCTCGCCCTGCTCCTCGATCAGCTTGTTCATCTCGTCGTCGTCCATCGGCTCGGCGAACTTGTTGCTCACCTCCTCGAAGCGCTGGAGCAGCGCATGCGTCTCGGCCATGCCTTCGAGCACGTTGTGATAGACGTCCTTGTTCGGATCGAGCTCCGGCTCCTGCTCGAGGATGCCGACCTCGGCGCCGTCGGCGACCCAGGCCTCGCCGTTGTACTCCTTGTCCTTGCCGGCCATGATCCGCATCAGCGTCGACTTGCCCGCGCCGTTGACGCCGAGCACGCCGATCTTGGCGCCCGGCAGGAAGGCGAGCGTCACGTCCTTCACGACCTCGCGCCCCCCCGGATAGCTCTTGGTGAGGTTGCGCATCACGTAGACGTACTGGTAGGCGGCCATAGGTCGTCAGCTCCTGCGGTTTCCCGCGCGAAAAATGGGTCTTGGCGCCCTTTTCGGTTCGAAACCGGGGCGCGAACCGCGCTTATCTAGCGCCTGCGGGCCCGGAAGGCCAGCATTCCGGTGGGAAAACGCCGGAAAACGCCGGTCGGTTACTGCGCCGCGCTCAGCGATTCCGCGGAATCGGGCCCCCGATCCTGGCGGTGACGCGGCAGCGACACGCAGAAGCGCGCGCCGTCGGCGTAGTCGGGGTCGATCCAGATGCGGCCGCCGAAATGCTCGACGATCTGGCGGCAGATGGCGAGACCGAGGCCGCTGCCGGTCGGCCTGCCGCTGCGCCCGGAGGCGACCTGGCGGAAGCGCTCGAACACGGTCTCGCGGGCGTCGGAAGGAACCCCGGGGCCGTTGTCGGCGACACCGATGAGGAGGCTTTCGGCATCGCTCCGGGCCGATACCGAGATGCGCGCGTCCGGCCCGCCCGCGAACTTGGCGGCGTTCGCCGTCAGGTTGACGATCACCTGCACCAGCCGGTCGCGGTCGGCGTAGACCGGCGGCAGGCCGGGCGCGACGTCGATCTCGACCCGGATGCCGGCTTCCGCGGCAAGACTCTCGGTCGCCGCCACCGCATCGCGGATCGCGGCTTCGCTGTCGACCGCCTCCATTGCCCAGTCCATCTGGCCGGCCTCCAGGCGGGCGAGGTCCAGGAGCTGGTTGATCAGCCGCGTCAGGCGCTCGCTCTCGGCGATGATGATGCCGAGGAAGCGCCGGCGTTCCTCCGGCGCGACATCGGGCTGGTCGTAGAGGATCTCGCCGAACGAGCGGATCGAGGTCAGCGGCGTCCGGAGCTCGTGGCTCACCGTCGACAGGAATTCGTCCTTGAGCCGGTCGAGCTCCTGCAGGCGGTCGTTCGCGGCGCGGAGCTCCTCGGTCGCGGCCTGCAGCTCGCGCGACTTCGCTTCGAGCTGCTGGCTGTAGACGATCACTTCCGACGTCTCGTCCAGGATCTGCAGCACCTCGTCGATGCCGACCTCGGCGCCCTTCGAGATGGATTCGACGAGAACGCGCGCCGACGCCGCGCCGATCGATCCGGCAAGCAGGCGCTCGGCGAAGAGCGTGAGCTCGGCGTCGGCCGTGGCGTCGGGATCGAGCAGCAGGCCGCGGCCGCGGGCATGGAGCGCGAACGCGCGGTGGGCGCGCACGCGGCCGACGAAGCGCGCGAGCAACGCCCGCAGGTCGCCGATCGAGGCGCCGCCGACCCAGTCCGCCGAACGTCCCGTGGGCGCCTCCTCGCGGAACGCGTCGACGAAGCGGCTCGCCTGTACGATCTCCGCGACGCCCGGCCGCGTCGCCAGCGACACGGCGAAATAGCCGCCGATATTGAACAGCATGCTCCAGAACAGCGAGTGCGTGATCGGGTCCGCGCCCTGGAGCCCGAACAGCTGATAGGGCTTGAGGAGCGAGATGCCGAACGGCCCGCTTTCCAGCAGCGATCCGGGTAGCCAGCCGGACAGCACGAAGGACGGCAGTAGAAGCGTGTAGATCCATACCGCGAAGCCGAGCGAGAGGCCGGCGAGCGCGCCGCGGGCCGTGCCCCCCTTCCAGTAGAGCCCGCCGATCAGCGCCGGCGCGAACTGGGCGGCGGCGGCGAACGAGATCAGGCCGATCGTCACGAGCGCGTAGGACTCGCCGATGTACTGGAAGAAGACGTAGCCGAGCAGCAGGATCAGGAGGCTCGATCCGCGGCGCACCGCGAGAATCAGCTGGGTGAGGTCGCCGCGCTTGTCGAGCGCAATGGCGCGCCAGCGAAGGAGTACCGGCATCACGAGGTCGTTGCAGACCATGGTCGAGAGCGCGATCGTCGAGATGATGATCATGCCCGTCGCCGCCGACAGGCCGCCGATGAAGGCGAGCAGCGCGATCGATTCCTGGCGGTGCGCCATCGGCAATGTGAGGACGAACATGTCGGCGTCGGCCTGCCCGTCCGGGAACTGCAGCAGCCCCCCGATGGCGATCGGCAGCACGAAGATGTTCATCACGAAGAGGTAGAGCGGGAACAGCCACACCGCGCGCGACAGGTGGCTCTCGTCGACGTTCTCGACGACGGTCATGTGGAACTGGCGCGGCAGGCAGACGATGGCGGCCATCGACAGCAGCGTCAGCGTGATCCACTGGCCGTAGCGTCCTTCGCCGCCGAGGCGGAACAGGTGGCCGAGGTCGCCGCGCGCAGCGGCCCTGGCGAACAGGTCGCCGAACCCGTCGTAGAGCCCGAACGTGACGAACAGCCCGACGGCGACGAAGGCGACGAGCTTGACAACGGATTCGAAGGCGATGGCCGCGACCACACCTTCATGGTGCTCGTTCGGATCGAGATGCCGGGTGCCGAACAGGATCGCGAACACCGCCATCGCCACAGTCACCATCAGCGCGATCACCGAGGTTTCCGCCGTCACCGATCCGCCGTCCGGCACCGAAGAGGTCTGCGTGAACAGCACGCTGAGGCTCGTCGAGACCGCCTTGAGCTGGAGCGAGATGTAGGGCGCGATGCCGATCACCGCGATCACCGCGACGAGCCCGCCGAGGGTCGCACTCTTGCCGTAGCGCGACGCGATGAAGTCGGCGATCGAGGTGATGCGGTTCGTCTTGCTGATGCGGATGATCTTGGCGAGGACGAACCACCAGCAGACGAACACCAGCGTCGGCCCGAGATAGATCGGCAGGAAATCGATGCCCGAGCTCGCCGCGCGCCCGACGCTTCCGTAGAAGGTCCACGAGGTCGCGTAGACCGCCATCGACAATGCGTAGATCGCGGGATTGTTGATGACGCTGCGGTTGCGCTCCGCACGCAGGTCCCCCCAGTAGGCGATCGCGAACAGGAGCGCGAGATAGCCGAACGCGGTGAGGACGATGAACCAGGGTTCGAACATCAGCCGCCCCCGGCTTCTCCGCCCGGCCCGGCGCGGCCTGCGCGTGCCGCGCGCGAAATCCTGCGCGCGCCGAGGGCGATCAGCAGGATCACCGCCGCCCACGCGGCGAAGACGTAGAGATAGAGGACCGGAATGCCGAGAAGCGTCTCCTCGACCCCGAAGAGGCCGAGGATCGGGGGATTGAGCAGGAGGGCGGACACGAACACCGCGCCGACGAGGCGCTCCGTCGTGCGGTTGCGGCCTGCCGCCATCGGCGCTGTCAGCCCCGCGCCGCCGCGGGCGCGTCGAGCAGCGCGGTGACCCGCTTCATCAGGTCGCGCGTCGAGAACGGCTTCACGACGTAATCGTCGGCGCCGAGCGCGATGCCCTTCTCGCGGTCGGAATCGCGGCCGCGCGCGGTCAGCATCAGGATGCGCGCCGACGCCCATGAGGCGTTGGCGCGGATCTCCTCGCAGATCGAGAAGCCGTCCCTGTCGGGGAGCATGACGTCGAGGATCACGAGATCGGGGGAGCGCGTCATCAGCCGCATCGCCGTCGCGCCGTCGGCGGCGACATCGACCGTGTGCCCCGCCTGGCGCAGCAGGAACTGGAGCGACAGGACGATGTTCTCCTCGTCCTCGACGATCAGGATGCGGCGGCTCATCGCGGCGCCGCCTCCGCGGTGCGGGGCGAGGCAGCGGCGCTGCGTGCGGTCGGGCGTTTCGAATTCATCCCCATCGTCGGCCGCCCCGCCGCATCTCCGTGCGGCCCGGGCGCTCGTCTCCCTCGTGACATCGGATCAGTCTAACGCAACTCGCGCGCCCGAACAGCCGCTGGACGACGATTTACAGATTTCACCGATCCATGATTGTCCCGGTGAAGGGTTTGACAGAAAAAACGTGCGATTCCAGATCGTTATTGATCGCCGTCCGCGACGGTCCGATAGTTTGCGAAAGTCCGGACCGAGGTCCGCAAGAACGCGAAGCGGAGGAACGACGCCGAATGCAGTCCTGCAGGGCGCCCCGACCCGAGTTGATCGCAGCCGCGAGACGCTACCCCTGGGTGGTTCCGACGGCGGCCTTCGCGCTTCTCCTTGCGCTCGGCCTGTTCGCGCCCTGATCGCAGTACGGTCATCGGGCGCGGCGGATCGCCGGATAAGGAGAATTGAGAATTGCCGCGGGGGCGGCGGCTGTCGACGGACCCCACCTGAAGAGCTCGCCGTTTCCCGGCAGAGGCCTGCGACCCGCGTCGCGGGCCTTCTGCTTTCAGGAGTCCCGAGAAATGGGGAGAAGCCGCCTCAGGCGGCGCCGCGCACCGAGGCTTCGGGGCGGATGAAGGACGGGAAGGCGCGCTGGGCGCAGTTCTCGCGTTCGCAGACGCGGCAGTTGGTGCCGACCTCGACGGCGCCGCGGGCGCGCTCGACGTCGAGCCCGTCGGCATAGACGACGCGGGGCGCGTAGCCCGCATCGCAGCCGATCATCAGCGACCATACGGAGCGCGGCGTGTTCCAGCCGCCGTCTTCCGGCAGGTCGATCTCGGCGCGGGCGATCATCAGGTAGCGCGCGCCGTCCGGCATCTCGGCAAGCTGCACGTCGACCCGCCCCGCCGATGCCGGCGCGGCATGCACGTTCCAGCGCGGGCATACGCCGCCCGAGCGCGGGACGCGGAGCCCGGATGCGCTGTAGCGCTTCGAGATGGTGCCGGCGATGTCTGCGCGCATGAAGTGGAACGGAATGCCGGTGCTGCCGGGGCGCGACAGCGTCGTCAGCCGGTGGCACACCTGCTCGAAACTCGCGCCGAACATCGCCGCCAGTCGCTCGATGTCGTAGCGCGCGGCGTCCGCCGCCTCGAGGAAGCGGTCGTAGGGCATGACGACGGCGGCCGCGACGTACTTCTCCAGGTAGCGGCGCACGGCATCTCGCGTGGAATCGGCGCGGAAATTCCCGGCCTCGACGATGGCGGCGATATCGTCGGCGCAGACTTCGGCGGCAAGCGCGCGCGCCGCCTCGAAATCGCCCGCCTCGCCGGCACCGCGGCGGCGGCCGTCGAACGAGGCGCGGATGCGGTCGGCCCCCGCCTCCAGCTCCTCGAACCAGTTGCGCCGCGCTTCGAGGAAATCGGTGAGCTCGTCCGAGGCGAGCGGCCCGCCGATCGCGCGGTCCATGCCTTCGCCGGTGACGAACTGGATCAGTTCCTCCAGCACGTCCGAGATCTTCTCGCTCTCGTCGACGACGATTCCGAGGAATTTCTGGCGGTCCTCGGGGCGGAGCTCGCGGTTGTCGTGCAGGATCTCGGAGAACGAGCGCACCGAGGTGAGCAGCGTCCGCAGCCGGTGCGTCGACGTCGCGAGGAACGGGTTCTCGGAAAGCCGCGCGCTCAGGTTCTCCAGCTCGTCGGTCACGGAACCGTGGGCGCGGCAGACCTTGAGGAAGGCGCGCGCCGCCTCGGGCGAGGCGCCGACGAGATCCGCGATGTCGTCCTCCGACAGGCGGATATCCTCGAAGATCGGGTTCTTGAGCGCATCCTGGATGTCGGCGATCAGCCGGCTTTCCTGGTCCTCCGCGAGGTTCTCGAGATCGACGTCGAGCGCGTTGCCGATCTTGAACAGCAGCGGCACCGTCAGCGCCCGCTGATTATGCTCGATCAGGTTGAGGTAGCTCGCGGAAATGCCGAGCAGCCCCGCGAGCTCGACCTGCGTGAGCCCGCGGTCGCTGCGAAGGCGCCGTATGCGGCTGCCTATCTTGGATTTTACCGGCATCTGTCCCACCGTTTTACATATTTTGCAGTTTACGGCGGCAGTTTGCAACATTTTGACGATTTTCCGGTGCGGAACCCATCCGCTCCCGCAACCGTGATCCGCGCGCGCCGGGGGCCCCTTGGCGGCACGCGTCGTCCCGCCCTATAGTCCGGCCAACGACACGGCCCGCCCCCGCGGGCCGCACAAGAATTCCGGCAGAAGCCAAAACCCAACGCCAACAACGGAGACGTCGATGAAGATCCAGCTCTATTACGCCCCCATCACCTGCGCGATGGCCCCCTACATCACCCTGACCGAGGCCGGCGCCGAGTTCGAGGTGAAGACGCTCAACTTCGGCAAGCAGGAGCACATGTCGCCGGAGTACATGAAGATCAATCCGAAGCACAAGGTTCCGCTCCTCGTCGTCGACGGCAAGACGCTCAGCGAGAACGCGGCGATCCACACCTGGATCTCGCGCACCTTCCCCGACGCGAAGATCATGCCGACCGACCCGTGGGATCAGGCGCAGGCGATCTCGCTGCTGTCCTGGTGCTCGGGCGGTATCCACCCGTTCCTGACGCGCATGAACGCGCCCGTGAAGATCTGCGACGTCGACGGCACCGCCGACAGCGTCAAGAAGTTCGCCACCGCCGGTCTCATGGAGAACTTCAATCTCGCCAACGAGAAGCTCGAGGGCCACAAGTACCTGCTGGGCAACTTCACGGCCCCCGACGCGCACTTCTTCTGGTGCACCCGCCGCGCCCAGCAGTTCGGGCTCGACCTCTCGGGCTTCAAGAACGTGATGGCGCATCACGAGCTGATGAAGACGCGCCCGAGCGTCCAGAAGCTCCTCGCCTTCGAGGCGGAGACGCTGGAAGGCTTCAAGAAGGCGGCGTAAGCGCCGGTCTTTCCGCCGAAGCGGTACCGACGGGCCGGGGTTTCCCCGGCCCGTTTCTATTTCCGGGATACGGAGGATTCCCGCTTTCGCGGGAATGACGGGCGTTAGCGGCGAATGGGATACTGTCCTGCCGTCATCCCCGCGCAAGCGGGGATCTCATGCCGACGCCTGGGTACCTGGGCGCCTGGGCGCCTGGGCGCCCCGTTCGTCTCTCACCCCGCCCGCGCGGACGTCACTTGCACCAGGGGTTGCCCTTGGCCTTGCCGCCCGTGCAGGACGGCTGCACCGCCCTGGCGCTGCGGTCGAGATGGATGACCGTCGGCGCGACGTAGGCGGCGGCGGCGGCGAGGCCGAGCTTCGCGAGCGCGCGGCGGCGGCTCAGCTCGCGGTCGCCGGCCGGAACGGAAGAACCCGGACCGGAAGAACCCCGGACGGAAGAATTCGGACCGGAAGGAGGAAGACGCTCGGACTCTGCAGATACGCGCAAGATACCCTCTGGCGCCCGGAGGCGCCGCACTGGCCGCATGTCCCTTTCGGGGGTCGGCGGAGACATCTCCGCCCGCGCGCCCAAGCGGAGATATTAGCGCAGGCAACGAAAAAACAAGAGGGGCCCTCTGTCGCACCCCTGCGCCCTCCCCGTCTCCCTTGCCTCCCGCCCTGCGCCGCGCGTAGGCTCGCCGCCTCGCCCCCGAAGAACCTTCCCGCGCCGCGGGATACCGGAGACAGAACGCCATGCCCGCCCCCGCCTCGCCGCTCCGCAAACTCGTCTACGGCACGCCGACCGACAAGTCCGGCATCGCCGTCCGTATCGGCATCGAGCAGGGGTTCTTCCGCGACATCGGCGTCGATCTCTCGGTGCGGACGATCTTCGGCGGCCCGCCGCTCGCCGCCGCCTACGACGCGGGCGAGATGGCGTTCGGCCAGATCGGCTCGCCGCCGGCGGTCAACGCGATCTCGAAGGGCGCGCGCTTCCGGGTGGTCGGCGGCGGGCTCCGGCGCAAACTTCACTCCTATCTCGGCGTGCGGCCGGAGATCGCCGACTTCGACGGCCTCCGGGGCAGGCGCATCGGCATCCTGTCGCGCGGCAGCTGCGCCGAGTGGTTCCTCCGCGCCATGCTGCGCTATCGCGGCCTCGACCCCGACCGCGACGTCGCCATCGTCGAACTCCGCGACGAATACCCGAAATTCTTCGACCTCCTCGCCGACGGGCGCGTCGACGGCGGGCTGATCGTCGAGCCGCTGATGGCCGAGGGCGAGACCCGCGGCGCACTCCGCAAGCTGCGCGCCATGTACGAGGAGGACTACCTGCCGGAATCCCAGTGGATCGTCCGCGTCGCACGCGAGGATTTCATGCGGGACGAGCCGGATCTGCTGCGCGCGCTCCTCGCCGCCTGCCGCCGGAGCGCGCACTGGACCGCCGGGAACCCCGACGCCTGGATCGACTTCACCATGCGCGCCTACGGCATCGGCCGCGACACCGCGGCGCGCGCCGCCGCCCGCGAGTTCCCCCATTTCCACCTCGACGGCGGCGTGAGCCGCACCGGCCTCCAGACCATCGTCGACCTGCAGAAGAGCCTCGGCGCCATCGCGAGGCCCGAATTCACCGCCGACGACGCGATGGACCTCCGCTTCCTCGAAGCGGCGTGATCCAGCCCCGCCCCTTGCTCCCTCGCCGGTCCCGCCCCTTGCTCCCTCCCCGGTCGCTGCGTATCTTCGGGTTCAATAATTAGAATTCGAACCAACGGCCCGCGCAGGGCCTGTGTTCAAGACAAGGCGCGGGGAGGCGCCGGGACATGGCGGACGCATTCCAGCCGACCAATCCGCTATCCATCGCGGGAAAGACCATCGTCGTCACCGGCGGCGGCAAAGGCATCGGCCGCGTCTACTGCCGCGCGTTCGCGAAGGCCGGCGCGCGCGTCGCCGTCGCCGACATCGACCGCGACGCCAACGAGGACACGGTCGCCGAGATCCGGGGCTTCGGCGGCGAGGCGGTCACCGTCACCACCGACATAACGGACGAGGCCCAATGCACGGCGATGGCGGCCAAGACCGTGGAGGCCTTCGGGCGCATCGACGGGCTCGTCAACAACGCGTCGCTGATGAGCGTGCTGCCGCGCCGCGACTGGACGCTGATCCCGGCGGAAGAATGGGACGCGGTGATGGAGGTCAACCTGCGTGGAACGTTTGCGTGCTGCAAGGCCGTGTTCCCGCACATGAAGGAAGCCGGCAAGGGCAAGATCGTCAACATCTCGTCCGGGCGCTTCTGGCACGGCACGCCCAACCGGCTCCATTATTCGACGTCGAAGGCGGGCGTGATCGGGCTCACGCGTTCTTTGGCCAGGGAAGTCGGGCCGCACAACATCTGCGTCAACGCCGTGACGCCGGGCTTCACGCTGTCGGACACGCAGGTCGCGTCGTCCGGCGAATACGCGAAGAACAACGCGCCGCCGTCGGACCGCTGCATCCAGCGCCACCAGTATCCCGAGGACCTGGTGGGCGCGGTGATGTTCCTGCTGTCCGACGGGGCGGATTTCATTTCGGGCCAGACCGTCAATGTCGACGGCGGCCAGTTCATGCATTGACGGAAAAGAACGACCGGGAGCGACACATGGCCGACGGCGGCGACAAGGGATACGGCGCGTACGCGAAGCCGCACGAGGACCTGCGCGAGTGGATGGAGCGCTGCGAGGGCCTCGGCGAGCTGATGCGCATCGACGGCGTCGACTGGAACCTCGAGATGGGCTCGGTCGCGGAGATGATCTACCACGCCAAGCCCGACAACCCGCCCGCGCTGCTGTTCGAGAACATCCCGGGCTATCCGTCCGACTACCGCGTGCTCTCCGGCGCGACCAACTCGATGAACCGGCTCGCCATGACGCTGGGCTTCCCGAAGCCCACGAACCCGCTCGACGTCGTCCAGGCCTACCGCGACCGGCTCAAGGATTTCGAGCCGATCCCGCCGCGCGAGCGCAACTCGGGCCCGGTGATGGAGAACGTCGACCGCGACGGCGAGGTCGACCTCTACAAGTTCCCGGTCCCCTTCCTCCACGAGCTCGACGGCGGGCGCTACATCGGCACCGCCGACCTCGTGACCATCCGCGACCCGGACGACGACTGGGTCAATCTCGGCACCTACCGCGTGATGGTGCACGACAAGAACACCGTCGGCCTCTGGATGTCGCCCGGCAAGCACGGTCGCCTGATCCGCGACAAGTACTTCGCCAAGGGCAAGCCCTGCCCGGTCGCGATCTCGGTCGGCCAGGACCCGCTGCTGTTCCTGTCGGCGGCGAACGAAGTGCACTGGGGCACGCCCGAGTTCGCCCACGCCGGCGGGCACCGCGGCGTGCCGTTCGACGTCACCAAGACCGAGCTCCACGGCCTGCCGATGGCCGCGGGCGCCGAGATCGTGCTCGAGGGCGAGATCATGCCCGACGAGAAACGCATCGAGGGCCCGTTCGGCGAGTGGACCGGCTATTACGCCTCGGCCGAGCGCGAGGACTATGTCGTCAAGATCCGCCGCGTCTATCACCGCGACAATCCGGTCCTCACCATGGCGCGGCCCGGACGCCCGCCGTCCGACTATTCCTTCTCCAAGTGCACGATCAAGGCGGCGATGATCTGGGACGACGTCGAGCGCGCGGGCCTCCCCGGAGTGCAGGGCGTGTGGTCGATGGAGTTCGGCGGCGGGCGCATGTTCAACGTCGTCTCCATCGAGCAGAAATACCCGGGCCACGCGCGCCAGGCGCTGCTGCTGACCGCGGGCGCGCACGCCGCGAACTATCTCGGCCGCTTCGTCGTCGTCGTGGACCACGACATCGATCCCACCAGCGTGCAGGACGTCATGTGGGCGATCGCGTCCCGCTGCGATCCCGAGCACGACATCGACATCATCCGCCGCACCTGGTCGGGCCCGCTCGATCCGATGAAGCGCGCGGGCGAGAACCTCAACAGCCGCGCGCTGATCGACGCGTGCCGCCCGTGGGAATGGCGCGACGAGTTCCCGCCGGTCGCCGAGGCGAGCCCGGCCGAGCGCGCGCGCATCCGCGAGAAGTTCGGCCACCTGCTCGACCGGCTGCGCTGACGGCACGTACAAGGACGCAAGCAAGGAGCATCGCATGGCAATCTCGACCGTGGGCATCGTCGGGCTCGGCAAGATGGGCGGCCCGCTCGCCCGGCACGTGAAGGCGAAGGGCTATGCCGTCGTCGGCTGCGACGTCGACGACGCCGCCGTCGAAGCGGCGATGAAGGACGGCATCGCCATCGCCGCCGACTGCGCCGATCTCGCGTCGCGCTGCGACCTCGCCATCGTCGGCGTCGGCTTCGATTCCGAGGTCGAGGCGGTGGTGTTCGGAGAGCGCGGACTTCTCGCCGGCGCAAGAGACGGGCTGATCGTCGCGATCGCGTCCACGGCGGCGCCGCAGACGGTGAAGGACATCGCCGCCCGCGCTCAGGGCAAGAAGGTCACGTTCCTCGACATCCCGATGTGCCGGGGCGAGCAGGCCGCGGTCGACGGCCGCCTCCTCATCATGGGCGGCGGCGACAAGCGGACGTTCGAAGAATGCCGCCCGGTGTTCGAGGCGTTCTCGGATTCGATCCACTGGCTCGGCGAGCTCGGCGCGGGCGAGGTCGGCAAAATGGTCAACAACCTCATCCTGTGGTCGTGCATCTCGGCGAACCTGGAGGCGATGAAGCTCGCGGGCGCGCTCGGCGTCGGCGGCGAGGCGCTGCGCGCCGCGCTGATGGATTCGTCCGCCGCCAACTGGGCGCTCGGGACGCAGATCCACAAGGCGCCGATGCCGTGGGCCGAGAAGGACATGTCCATCGTCCTCAAGGAAGCGGATGCCGCGCGTCTTTCCCTGCCGCTTTGCGGCTCCGTCCGCGAGGTGATAAAAGGCATCAAGATCGAGCTCGGCCAGGGCATGCCCCGCGAGCGCTGATCCTGCAGGCCGTCCGGCCCCATCCGCAACAATCCGGGACAGACCGATGACCCAGCAGAACTGGTCCGTTTATCTTTCGGGCGAAATCCACACCGACTGGCGCGAGCGCATCCGCGACGGCGCCACCGCGGCCGGGCTTCCGGTCGCCTTCCACGGTCCCGTCACCGACCACGAGGCGAGCGACGACTGCGGCGTCGAGATTCTCGGCGCCGAGGGCAACGGTTTCTGGAAGGACCACAAGGGCGCGAAGGTGAACGCCATCCGCACGCGCACGCTGATCGAGAAATCCGACGTCGTCGTCGTCCGCTTCGGCGAGAAGTACCGCCAGTGGAACGCCGCGTTCGACGCGGGCTACGCCGCCGCGCTGGGCAAGCCGCTGATCACGCTGCACGCCGAAGACCACATCCACGCTCTCAAGGAGGTCGATGCGGCTGCGCTCGCCGTCGCCGAGACCCCCGAACAGGTCGTCCGCATTCTCAACTACGTCATCGAAGGGGAACTCTAGGAATGGAAGTCAGAAGAATCGTCACCGGCCACGACGCCAGCGGCAAGGCCATCGTCGTCTCCGACGGGCCGACGCCCAACGTGCTCAAGCCCGACAACCGGCCGGGCGTCGAGATCCACAATCTCTGGGTGCTCGACGAGAGCCCGGCGAAGGTGTTCGGACCGGAAGAGACCGTCGACCGCAAGATCGGCCTGCTGCCGCCCAAGAACGGCTCGGTCTTCCGCGTCATCAAGTTCCCGCCGGAGAAGGACTGGATCCACACCGTCGACCGCGCCGCGGCGAAGCACAGCTTCGCGTCGATCGGCGCCGAGGGTGCGGCGGTCGAGGGCGAGCCCGCCCATCCGCTGATGCACCGCACCGAGACCGTCGACTACGCGCTCTGCCTCAAGGGCGAGATCTACCTCGTGCTCGACGATTCCGAGGTGCTGATGAAGGAAGGCGACAGCTGCATCCAGCGCGGCACCAACCACGCCTGGTCGAACCGCTCGAACGACGACTGCATCATGATGTTCTCGCTCGTCGACGGCACGTTCGAGAAGTAAGCGAACCGACGCACCGGCCCCGGATGTCGGGGCCGGCCGTACCGGGGAGGAAAGCCATGCAGTATTTCGTCTGGGGAACCGACGTTCCGGACAGCAAGGAACGCCGCCATCCGCTGCAGCGCGCGCACTGGGACTTCATCGCGTCCTACGACGAGAAGCTGATCGCGCGCGGCCCGATCCTCGACAGCGAAAATCCGACGGTCCTGCGCGGCTCGATGCACATCGTCGAGCTCGACGGCCCCGAGGAAGCGCGCCATTTCGCCTACGACGAACCCTATGCAAAGGACGGCCTCTTCTCCGAGATCGTCGTCCGGCGCTTCTCGCTGGAGCTCGGCCGCAGCCAGTTCGAATTCAGGCTCGACCCGGCGCGCGAGCGCTACATGGTGATCTGCGACGGCAAACCCGACCTCAACATTCCCCCGGACATCGCCGCTGCCGCCGAGGCGTACTACCGGGAATGGGACAAGGACATGGTATGCCGCGGCTCGTTCCTCGACGACGCGGGAAACTGGGACGGGCACCTGTTCTTCATGGAGGTCGGCAACCGCGCCGACCTCGACCGCTTCCTCGCGGACGACCCCTGCGCCAAGGCGAGGCTCTACCGCAAGACCGAGGCTCGCCGCTGGACCCTCGGCGGCCCGGAGAACCTGCGCCTCGTCGGGCTAGTGAAGTAGGACACGGGCCCTTCGGGTCCGGCCCGCGGGACCGCGCAAGAATCATCGTTAACGGCGCCTGATCCCGCTTGCCGGAATCTTCGCCGACCAGCAGAGTCGCGGTGAACAAATCCGGAAAAGCCGATCAAGACCCTCCGCCGTTTCGCCGCCGCCGCCGCGATCCCGTTTCTCGTGTCTGCGTGCCAGCCCGAGAAGCCGACCGTCTCGCTCGAGCAGGCGAAACAGATCACGGCGAAGTTCGACACATCGTCCTTCACACCGCCGCCGCGCACCATCGACGACATCGCGGCGCTGCTGGAGCGCGATAAGCCCGACCCGGCAAAGACCGCCGCGCTGCGGGCGGCCGTGAAGGCGGAGATACCGGTGGGCAACGCCATAACCCGGTCCGAGGCCTATTTCGCCCGCTCCAAGGCGGCCTACGACCTCGGCCTGGTGCCCCAGGCGAAGGCCGACGCCGAGGCAGCGCTGCGCATCGCCCGCGCGGGCCGTCTCGACCTCCACGACATCCTGATGCATCTCCGGGTCATCGCGACGCTGACGGGGAGCCTGCGCGAGCTCGTCGCGATCAGCGAGGAGATCATGAACAACGTCGGCACGCAGCAGGGCCGGCTGTTCGCGCCGCTGTCGATGCTCGCCTTCAACCTCGCCAACACCGGCGACGAGGTCGCAGCGCGCCGCTATCTCGGCACCGCGAATGCGCTGCTCGCTGAGTCGCGGAACTGGCAGGGCGGCCGCGCGTTCCATACCTGGGGCGGGATCTGGGAAGGCCAGGTGATGATGGGCCGCGCGGCGATCGACCAGTCTATCGGCAGCTACGGCGACGCCGAGGCGGAAATGCGGGAAGGCATCGCCCGGATCGAGGAATTCCTCAAGACGCCGGCGGGGCAGGAGCTGATGAGCCGACGGTCGACGCCCAACATTCCGAACATCTATCGCGGCGGCCCGTTCGTGAACCTGCTGGTCCGCCGCGGCCGCCTCGCCGAGGCCGAGGCAATGTCGCGCCAGGCGGTGTCGACGGCGCTGCGCGAGGACGGCCGCTACCACGCGACCACCGCTTTCCTCATGACTTCGCTCGCCCGCGTGATCCTCGAGCAGGGCCGGTTCGTCGAAGGCGAACGGCTTGCGCGGACCACCCTGGAGACCTATCGCACCATCGGCGCGAGCGCGGATTCCTGGCGCGCCGGGGAAGCGCAGGCCCTTCTCGCCGACGCCCTCGCCAGCCAGAACCGGTGGAAGGAAACGCTCGCGGTGTTCGAAGAGATGGAGCGCGGATTCTCCGGCTACCCCGACGGCCTCGAGCGCTTCGTCAGAAGCCGGCCGACGCGGGCGCTTGCCCTGCTGATGACCGGCCGGGCACAGGAAGCCGTTTCCGCCCTGCGGCCGCTCGTCGAACGGCATGAGGCCAATCTCGGCCGCACCCATTACGTGACGGCGGAGACGAAGGGGCTCTACGGTCTCGCCCTTGCCGCCGCGGGCCGGCGGTCCGAAGCGATGACGCAGTTCCGTGCGGCGGTGTCCGTCCTTATGCAGCGCTCGCGCCAAGTATCCCTCGGTACGGAGGGCGATGCCAACGCCGTGCGCGGCCAGCGCCAGCTGATGATCCTCGACGGCTATATTTCCGCTCTTGCGGCGTCGAACGATACCGCCTCCCACGAGGAGGCATTCCGCATCGCGGACATAGCCCGCGCGCAGGCGGTGCAGGGTGCGCTTGCCGCCTCGGGGGCGCGCGCGGCGGCCCGCGACCCGGGACTTGCCGATCTCGCCCGCCGCGAGCAGGACGCGCAGTCGCAGATCGGCGCGATCTACGGCGCGCTGACCACCCAGTTCGACCTCCCCGCTGCCGAGCGCAATTCGGCCGTCATCAACAGGCTCCGGGCGCGGATCGACGATCTCCGCGCCGCCCGCGCCGCAATCGCATCCGAGATCGAGAAGCGCTTTCCCGCTTACGCAGAACTGATCTCGCCGAAGCCGGCGACGATCGCGCAGGCGCGCGCGCTCCTGAAACCGGACGAGGCGCTGGTCGTCACCTGGCTCGGCGAGCGTGGAAGTTACGTGTGGGCGGTTCCGAAGTCGGGCCCCTTCGCCTTTGCGCCCATCGCCAAGGACCGCGAGGCCATCGGCAAGGTCGTCGCCGGCCTCCGGCGCGCCCTCGACCCGCAGGTCTCGACACTCGGCGAAATTCCCGCCTTCGACACCGCCGCATCGCACGGGCTCTACAAGGCGCTTCTGGGTCCCGTCGAAGCGGGTTGGAAGAGTTCGAAAAGCCTTCTCGTCGTCGCTCACGGCCCGCTCGGCCAGCTGCCGTTCGCGGTTCTGACGACCGGCCCCGCGAAACCCGGGCCGGAGAAGGAACCACTATTCACCAACTACCGGGAGGTTCCATTCCTCGCCCGCAGCCACGCCGTCACCGTGTTGCCCTCGGTTTCGGCGCTTGCGGTATTGCGCACCCTGCCCGCGGCGCCGGCAACGCGGCGGGACTTCGCGGGGTTCGGCGATCCGCTGTTCAGCACGGCACAGGTCGCGGAGGCTCCTGCCGCGTCGCCTTCCGGCGGGTCGGTCGCGAGCCGCGGCGCCTTCGCCGCGCGCGGCCTCCCCGTGAAGCTCCGCGCCGCGCCTAAGCTCGACGGCGTATCGAGCGCCAATCTCGCGCGACTGCCCCGGCTTCCGGACACCGCCGACGAAGTGCGGAGCATCGCTGCGGCGATGAACGCCGATCCGGCGCGCGACGTGTTCACGGGTCGAGACGCCACGGAGAGCCGCGTAAAGGCGATGAAGCTCGCGGACTACCGCATCGTCGCCTTCGCGACGCACGGGCTCGTGCCGGGCGATCTCGACGGGCTCACCCAGCCGGCGTTGGCACTCACCTCGCCCGCCGTCTCCGGCAGCACCGGGGGCGACGACGGGCTCCTCACCATGGGTGAGATCCTCGGGCTCCGCATGGATGCGGACTGGGTCGTGCTGTCGGCTTGCAACACCGCGTCCGGCGATGGCGCGGGCGCGGAATCCATTTCGGGTCTCGGCCGCGTCTTCTTCTATGCGGGGACACGCGCCCTCCTCGTCTCCAACTGGCCGGTCGAGACCACGTCGGCGCGGGCGCTGACGACGGACGTCTTCGCCCGCCAGGCGAAGGACCCGGGCCTTGTCCGCGCCGAGGCGTTGCGCCGCGCGATGACGGGCCTGATCGACGGGCCGGGCTTCCGCGACGCCGACGGAAGAACGGTCTTCTCCTACGCCCACCCGATCTTCTGGGCTCCCTTCAGCCTGGTCGGCGACGGCGCGGGGGCGCGCTAGCGCAAGCCCGCGATCCCATAAAAAAAGAGCGGCGCTGGCACGCCGCTCCAGTTAAGGGCTTCCCCCGAAGCGCGAGGGAATGAAGGGCCGGCCGGTTACGGGCGGCCCTTGTCCTTTTCCATCTGGTCGTAGATGTAGCCGGCGCCGGTGCCGACCGCACCGCCGATGACGGCGCCGCACGCGACGCAGCCGCCGGTGAGCACGGTGCCTACCGCGCCGACACCGGCGCCGACCGCGCCACCGCTCAGCATGCGCTGCTCGGTGTTGCTCATGTTCTCGCAGGCGCCCAACGCCAATGCGGCCGCAACCAGGACAGGGATCGCAAGGCGGTTCGGAATGGCTCGGGTGGCGGGAGTGCGGGCAGTGGCGGTCATCGGTCTCTCCTTTCGGGAGTGTCTCTTTGTTCGCAAGATCGTGCGGCGGAAGGGGTCCCGGGCCCCCGCCGCAGGTTCGTGCGGGGCTATTCGGGGGCCCGGAGATACAGCCCGGGGCCGGGCTGGTGGGCTTGCAACGCTCGCAATACAGATAGCAATAAAAAAAGATATTCCAACCTCTATAATCGAAAACCAAAAATTTTCACAGAAATGACACAGCAATATGCATTCTATAATCGCTAATTATCGGCCCGAATATCACGGATACGGGACTTATTTATTATTCAATAAGAGACCTGATATCGAACAAGTACAAATCATTTATTTATATTCATGATAGCTATTTCCGCATAATCTTGGTTCCCGCTCCCTATTCCGCCCGCCACCTTTCGTTAACCAAGATCTCCTAGGATCGCCGGGCGGCCTGCGCGCGCCCGCCACGTTCTGCGGTGCGCGGCGCGGATCGCGTATTGCAATCGGAACGGCGTCCCTCGAAATGGCCCCTGACGCGTACGCGCGGCACAACGACTACGACCTGATCTGCATCGGCAGCGGCCCCGCGGGGCAGCGCGGCGCCGCGCAGGCGGCGAAGCTCGGCAAGCGCGTCGCCATCGTCGAGCGCCAGCGCTATGTCGGCGGCGTCTGCCTCCATACCGGCACCATCCCGTCGAAGACCTTCCGCGAGGCGGTGCTGTCCTACGCCAACATCGCGAACGGCCTGTCGAGCGGCGTCGTCGACCGGCGCGGCATGGCGGGCACGGGCGCACGCGGCGGCCGCATGCGGCCGAGCGCCGAGGTGCTGTTCGGCCGTGTCGGGCGCATCGTCGAGCGCGAGGTCAACGTCCAGGACGATCAGCTCGCGCGCAACGGCGTCGACGTGCTCGAAGGCACGGCCGAATTCACCGATCCGCACAGCCTCCGCATCGAGTCGCTCCAGGGCTCGCGCAACGTCAGCTCCGACAACTTCCTCGTCGCCGTCGGCACCCGGCCCTGCCCGCCGCGCGGCTTCGCGATCGACGGCCATCACGTCATCACCAGCGACGAGATTTTCGGGCTCGAGGAGATTCCGCGGAGCGTCGTCGTCATCGGCTGCGGCGTCATCGGCATCGAATACGCTTCGATGCTGGCCGCGCTCGGCGTTTCGGTCACCGTCGTCGACGGCCGCGACCGGCCGCTCGAATTCCTCGACCGCGAGATCGTCGACGAGCTCGTCCACCAGATGCGCGACCGCGGCGTCGTCTTCCGCCTGGGAGAGACGGTGCAGAGCGTCGATCTGAAGGTCAACGGGCGGCGCACCGTCGTCGTCGCCCTCGAATCCGGCAAGCGCCTTTCCGCCGAGCTCGCCATCGTCTGCGCCGGACGCGTCGGCGCGACCGACGGTCTCGGCCTCGATGCCGCGGGCCTCGTCGCCGACGAACGCGGCCGCCTCACGGTAGACGAGAACTTCCGGACCTCGGTGCCCCACATCTTCGCCGCCGGCGACGTGATCGGCTATCCGTCGCTTGCCGCGACCTCATCGGAACAGGGCCGCCTCGCCGCCTGCGGCGTGTTCGGCATCAACGCAAAGCCGATGTCCGAGCATTTCCCGATCGGCGTCTACGCCGTACCGGAAATCTCGATGGTCGGCGCGGCGGAGCACGAGCTGACCGCGAAGAAGATCCCGTACGAGACCGGCGTCGCCCGCTTCCGCGAGATCGCGCGCGGCCAGATCCTCGGCGACAACACCGGCTTCCTGAAGATGAACTTCCACCGCGAGACGCGGCAGCTCCTCGGCGTGCATGCCATCGGCACCGGCGCGACCGAACTGATCCACATCGGCCAGTGCGTCTACGCGCTCGGCGGCGGCCTCGACTATTTCTTAGAGACCGTCTTCAACTACCCGACGCTCGCCGAGTGCTACAAGGTCGCGGCGCTCGACGCCCACAACAAGCTTCTGCTTTAAGCGAACGGCCATCCGGAGCACGAGGACCGCAGGGGATTCCCGCTTTCGCGGGAATGACGCCGAGGGTCCGCAGCCCCCCGCCCCTCGCCCCCTCCCTGACCCTCCCCCTCGCGGGGGAGGGGACGAATGGAGAGCTTTACGCCAATCCCCTCTCCCCTCGGGGAGAGGGACAGGGAGAGGGGGCCACCACCCACACCCTGTTTCGTCATCCCCGCGAAAGCGGGGATCTGTCTCAGGGTCGTGCCGCGGACACGCTCGACCGCCGATCCCGGCCGAACTATTGTTCTGGCGTATCTGGCGGCAACGGATGCGGGAGCCCGTAATGACCGGAAGCGAAGCCCAGGCAAGCGGCAGGAAGACCTACGATCCCGGCCTGCCCGTGCGGAAGTACGGCGAGCTGTCGCCCGAGCAGTACATCGAGGAGCGTCTCAACGACCAGCTCCGCTACTACGACCGCACCGCCACGCGGGCGAAGAAGCGGTACCTGCAGAGCCGTCTCGTCTCCGTCATCGCCGCCGCGCTCGTCCCGGTGCTGATCAACGTCAAGTTCCCCTTCTCGGACTACGTCACGACGGCGCTCAGCGTCCTCGTCGTCCTCATCGTGTCGCTCGAAAGCGTCTTCCATTTCCGCGAGCAGTGGGTGAACTCGCGCTCGACGAGCGAGGCGCTGCGGAAGGAATATTTCCAGTTCACCTCGTCGGAAGGCCCGTACGCCACATTCGGCGGCGACGGCGATGCCGCGTTCCGGCATTTCGTCGGCCGGGCGGAGTCGATGATCGAAGTCGAGAACCTGTCGACGCTGCAGGTGATGACGCGCGAAGCGGCCCAGGACAAGGGGCCGGTCGCGCCGCCCGGCGCACAACCCGCCGCACCGGACGGATCGCAGCCGTAACCGGAACCATCCGAATTCCCGCTTTCGCGGGAATGACACAGAGGAGGCTCCGGTCCCTAAGCCATTTTTAGGTCATCCCCGCGAAAGCGGGGATCTCCCGGGAGCCGCCCCCCCCTAAGCCCCTTACGCCGCCTGCGCCTTCTTCGCCGCCTCGATCGCGGCCCACACCTTCTGCGGCGTCGCCGGCATCTGCACGTACTCGGCGCCGACCTGAGACAGCGCGTCGTTCACCGCGTTCATCACCGCGGCGAGCGAGCCCACCGTGCCGGCCTCGCCGGCGCCCTTGACGCCGAGAGGGTTGGTCGGCGTCGGCACGACGTTGGAGCCGATCTTGATGTCGCAGAAATTGTCGGCGCGCGGCATGCAGTAGTCCATGAAGGAACCGGTGACGACCTGGCCCGAGTCGGCGTCGATGGCGATGTCCTCCATCAGCGCCTGGCCGACCCCCTGCGCAATGCCGCCGTGGATCTGGCCCTTCACGAGGAGCGGGTTGATGATCGTGCCGACGTCATCGATGACGGTGTAGCGCAGGATCTCGGTCTCGCCCGTCGCCGGGTCGATCTCGAGCTCGCAGACATGGCAGCCGTTCGGGAAGGTCGGCGCCCCGCCGTTGTAGGTGCCGGTTTCGTGCAGGCCGGGCTCGATCTCGTTGCCGAGACGCGGCGGCTGGAATGCCGCCTTGGCGACGTCGGAGATCGAGATCTTGCGGTCGGTGCCGGCGACCGAGAAGGTGCCGGCCTCGAAGGCGATGTCGGCCTCGGCCGCTTCGAGCAGATGCGCCGCGATCTTCTTGCCCTTGGCGATGATCTTGTCGGCGGCCATCTTCACGGCCGTGCCGCCGCACGCCGCCGAGCGCGAGCCGAACGTGCCGGTTCCGCTCTGCACCAGATCTGTGTCGCCCATCACGAAGCGCATCTGGTTCGTGTCCATGCCGAGCATGCCGGACAGCATCTGCTTGAACGTCGTGTCGTGGCCCTGGCCGTGATCGTGCGTGCCCATGAAGAGCGTGAGCGTGCCGGAGGCGTCGAAGCGCACCTCGGCGGTCTCGATCATGCCGGAGTTCGACGCCTCGATGGTGTTCGAGAGGCCGATGCCGCGAAGCTTGCCGCGCTTCTTCGATTCCTCGCGCCGGGCCGGGAAGCCGGCGTAGTCGGAATCCCGCAGGCAGTCGTCGAGGTTCTTGATGAAATCGCCGGAATCGTAGGTGTAGATCAGCCCCGTCTTGAACGGCATGGCGTCCTTCGGGATCGTGTTGATGCGCCGGAGCTCCGCCGGGTCCATGCCGATCTGGCGCGCCGCCATGTCGACCATGGTCTCGATCACGTAGGCCGCCTCGGGACGTCCCGCGCCGCGGTAGTGCGCGGTCATCATCGTGTTGGTCGCGACGCCGGTGACGTCGACGAAGATCGCGGGCGTCGTGTAGGTGCCGGCGAGCACGCCGATATTGCCGACCGCCGGGCCGGCGTTGCGCTCGGAGTTGTAGTAGGCGCCGCCCGCCGCGAGCGTCTTGACGCGGAGCCCGAGGAACTTGCCGCTGGCGTCAAGGGCGAGCTCGGCCTCGGTGACGTTGTCGCGCGCCTGCTCGTCGGTGAGGATGCCCTCGCTGCGCTCGCTGATCCACTTGACGGGTTCGCGCAGCATCTTGGCGGCCAGCGTCGTCAGGATGTACTCGGGATAGAGGCCGCCCTTCATGCCGAAGCCGCCGCCCATGTTCTCGCTGATGATGCGGAAGTTCTTCTCCGGCTCCTTGAACACCTGGCTTGCGATCGTGGTGCGGATGCGGTGCGGCGCCTGCACCGTGCAGCGCACGATGTAGCGGCCCTGGCGTTCGTCGTATTCCGACAGGCAGCCGCGCGGCTCCATCGAGTTCGTCGTGACGCGGTTGATCACCATGCGGTGCTTCACCACATGCGCCGCCTTCGCGAACGCCGCTTCGGTCGCGGCCTTGTCGCCCGCGAACACGGTGAACATCTCGTTGCCGGGCATCTCGTCCCAGATCTGGGGCGCGTCCTTGGCTGTGGCTTCCGCCGTCGACAGCGCGGCGGGCAGTTCCTCGTAGTCCACTTCCACGAGTTCCGCGGCGTCCTTCGCCTGGGCCAGCGTGTCGGCGACGACGAAGGCGACGTAGTCGCCGACATAGCGCACGCGGTCGCGGGCCAAGTGCGGCTGGGCGCAGGTCACGGCAGGCGAGCCGTCGCGGCGCTTGCGGGGCGCCATCGGGCGCTGCAGGCCGAGCGCGAGCACTTCGGGATCGTTGCCGGTCAGGATCAGGCGGACGCCGGGCGCGGCCATCGCGGCCGTGGTGTCGATCGAGCGGATCTTCGCGTGCGCGTAGGGCGAGCGCACCACGTAGGCGCGCAGGAGGCCCCGCGCATCGACGTCGTCGACGTAGCGGCCGCGGCCGCGCAGCAGGTAGGGATCTTCCTCACGCGGTACCGGCTGTCCAATTCCGTACTGTCCCACTTCTCGCCTCCGGGTTCTTGCTTAGGGGGTATGTGAATTGCTTGTAAATTAAGGCTTCAATCGCCTCAAGGCGAACGTCAAGATCGCGGGTGAAGGAGCCCCATCCATATGCTGACGTTCCCATGATCGACATCTCCGCCCTTACGCCCGGCAAGCCGTTCCGCATCGCCCGCGCCACCGTCCCCGCCTGCCTGATCGAGGGCCACGTTCCGGGCCTCCCCGACGCCGACGGCCTCGTCTCGGTCGACATCGACGTCGCCGACGGCCGCATCTTCGCGATCGCCGAGGCGGGCGCCACCGTCGACCGTGCGCCCGCGATCGATCTCGACGACGGCATGGTCTGGCCGTGCTTCGCCGACATCCACACCCACCTCGACAAGTCGCACATCTGGCCCAGGAAGCGGAACCCGGACGGCTCGCGGCCCTCGGCCATCAAAGCGAGCGAGGAGGACCGGCTCGTCAACTGGTCGGCCGACGACGTGCGCGCACGCATGGAGTTCTCGCTCCGCTGCGCCTACGCCCACGGCACCGCCGCGATCCGCACCCACATCGATTCCCAGCCCGAGCAGTACGAGATCTCGTGGCGCGTCCTGCAGGAGGTGCAGGCGGCATGGAAGGACCGCATCCATCTGAAGGGCGTGTCGCTCCAGCACGCGGGCGGATTCAAGGACAAGGGCTGGGCGGTCGCCGTCGCCGACACGGTGAAGGACGTGGGCGGGCTCCTCGGCGCCGTCCTCAACATCCAGGACAACACGGACGAGATGCTCGACCTAGTCATCGGCCTCGCGATCGAGCGCGGCCTCGACCTCGACTTCCATGTCGACGAGGCGGGCGATCCCAACGCCAAGTCCTTTGATTCCGTCGCCGAGGCGCTGATCCGCAACAGGTTCGGCAAGCGCGTCAATGTCGGCCACTGCTGCGCGCTCGCGCTCCGGCCCGAGGCGGAGGTGGCGCGTGCCCTCGACCTCGCCGCCGAGGCGAACATGACCGTCACCAGCCTGCCCATGGTCAACCAGTTCCTGCAGGACCGCGTGCCCGGCCGGACGCCCCGCTGGCGCGGGCCGACCGTCCTCCACGAGCTCAAGGCGCGCGGCATCCCGGTGATCCTGTCGAGCGACAATTCGCGCGATCCGTTCTTCGCCTACGGCGACCTCGACGGCATCGAGGTGTTCAGCCAGGCGGTGCGCATCGGCCATCTCGACTACCCCGTCGGCGACTGGCCGCTCGCGATCACGACGACGCCCGCCGACCTGATGGGCTACCCGGACGTCGGCCGCCTCCGTGTCGGAGGCCCTGCCGATCTCGTCCTGCTCACCGCGCGGGACTACGGCGAGCTGATCCCGCGCCCGCAGACCGACCGCGTCGTGCTGCGGGGCGGCGCGCCCATCGATACGACGCCTCCCGATTACCGGGAGCTGGACGGGGTGCTGGGGCGGCGTTAACCCCTATTCCGTCGGCACGCGCCACGATGCGGTGACGTGCTCCTTCGACGTCACGTCGATGACCACGCCGTTGGGGTCGCGGTACTTGCGTTCGTACTCGGCGCCCTGGCCGATGTTCTTGATCTGGCCGTGATAGACGCCGCCCGCGGCCGCGACCTTGTCGCTCTGCTCGGGCACGCTCTCGACCATGAAGCCCATGTGGTGGAGGCCGATGTAATCGGGCCCGCGCCCGTCCGGCGCGTTGTCGTTCTTGCGGAGATCGAGGAGCGCGAGCGAGACGACGCCGTCCGACAGCATCACCGCGACCTTGCTCTCGCGCACGCGCTTCATGCCGAACGCCTCCTCGTAGAACTTCGCGCTCTCCTGCAGGTCCTTCACGCTGAGCGCAATGTGCCTGAGCTTCGGGGCCTGTTCCGTCGTCTTCGCCGTGCCGTCCATGTCCGCTCCCTCCCGGTCGGTTTCGCCCATTGAAGACCCGCCGGTTTCGCGGCGCAACGGGAATCGGGGCCGATTTCCGCGGCTCTCCCGTTCCCATTGCAACCGTCGCAACAAATTGTAAAACTCCGGCCAACGTATCCGAACGGGAGGAAAGACATGGCCGTCATCAAGGTAAGGGACATCGCCTACGGCCGCCTGCGCTCGCCCGATCTCGACGTTCAGGAGGAATTCCTGACCGAGTTCGGCATGGTGCGCGCGGCGCGGACCGCAAACGCGCTCTACATGCGGGGCACGGACCCCGAGCATCACATCCACATCACCGAGAAGGGCGATCCGGGCTTCATCGGCTTCGCTTACAAGGCGGCGAGCGAGGACGATCTCAAGAAGGTCGCCAAGCTGCCGGGCGCCTCGGGCATCGAGACCATCGACGAGCCGGGCGGCGGCAAGCGCGTCCGCCTGACGGAGCCGAACGGCTACCAGATCGAGGTCGTCTGGGGCCGCGACAAGGTCGACCCGATCCCGGTGCGTTACCAGAAGCCGAACTCCGGCCCCGAGGGCACGGCGCGCGCGGGCGAGCTGATGCGCCTCCACACCGGACCGGCGCGCGTCAAGCGCGTGGGCCACGGCGTCATGGGCACGCCGAAGGTGATGGAGACGGTGAAGTGGTTCCGCGAGACGCTCGGCTTCGTGCGGTCGGACGACGTCTATGCCGGCGAGGAGGAGAACATCATCGGCTCCTTCAACCGCTGCGACGCGGGCGACGAGTATGTCGACCACCACGTGCTGTTCTGCATGAAGAACGAGCGCGCGGGGCTCAACCACCTGTCGTTCGAGGTCCATGACATCGACGACGTGTTCACCGGCCACGCGCATCTCAAGAAGCTCAACAAGTACGAGCACATGTGGGGCATCGGCCGCCACCTGCTCGGCAGCCAGGTCTACGACTACTGGTCGGACCCGTGGGGCCGCGTGCACGAGCACTGGGCCGACAGCGACCGCCTCAACGTCGCCAACGGCGGCGAGATCATGTCGGTCGAGGAAGGGCTTATCTCCCAGTGGGGCGAAGGCCCGCCGGAGAAGTTCATCGGTCACGTCAGCCCGTAGGCTGACTTCGGGATCACGTCAGCCCGTAGGCTGACTTCGGGATCACGTCAGCCCGTAGGCTGACTTCG
>JAYOEF010000027.1:6117-26178 GCA_038106605.1 Alphaproteobacteria bacterium | reverse complement strand
ACGCCGATCGTCCGCGGTGCGGAGAAGAAGGGCCTCGTCGCGATCTCGGCGGCGATGAAGGACCTTGCCACCCGTGCGCGCGACGGCAAGCTGATGCCCGAGGAGTACCAGGGCGGTTCGTTCTCGGTCTCGAACCTCGGCATGTTCGGCGTGAAGCAGTTCGACGCGGTGATCAATCCGCCGCAGGCCTGCATCCTCGCGGTCGGCGCGGGCGAGCAACGCCCCGTCGTCAAGGGTGGCCAGATCGTCCCGGCGACGGTGATGACCTGCACGCTCTCGGTCGACCACCGCGTCGTCGACGGCGCCATCGGCGCCGAGCTTCTCGCCGCGATCAAGCGCTACATCGACAACCCGGCTCTGATGCTGCTCTAGGCCGGTTTCGCGGCTTGCACAGATGCCGCGTCAGCCGGGGATGCGCTTCGCGGTGCCCGACAGGATCGCGTCGATGGCAGCCTCTGCGTCGAACGGGAGCATCGCCGGCTCGGTGTGGGCGACGTTCTCGGGAATGCTCTCCAGATTGCGGACGACCCGGACGTTTTCCAGGTCGGCGAACTGCCACAGATTGCGCCGCGAGGTTCTGCTGAACAGGCCGATATCGGTGACGATGTAGGTCGGCACACCCATCAGGGCGCTTTCGCGCACGACCGAGGATTCTCCGTTGGTCACGACGAAATCGAAACGTCGCGCGGCGACCGGCGTCGGCGTGTTGCGGTCGACGATGTCGATGCCGCCCTTCCGCAACAGGACTTCGATCTCATCGAACTGGGGAAACGGGGGGAACTTTATCGAGAGCCACGGGCGGAGCCAGTCGTTCATCAGCCCGAGGGTCTTCCGCGTCCCGTTCTCCACGAGCACGAGTTCGAGGCTCATCGTGAGCCAGAGGCCGCGGCCCCAGCGTTCGGCGGGCGCGGCGAGGTCGTCCGGCGCCTTGATCCATCCGACGGTGAGGACGTCCGTCAGGCCCGCGAACATGTGCTCGAGGCGCGTCGGCGCGAGGTAGAGATCGACCAGCGAAAGCTTGGCCGTCTCGTCCGTCAGCAGGGGCTGGGACAGATCGTGCGGGTAGTAGACGGTGAAGGCGGGCCGCAGACGCGCGACGATGTCGACGAGCGCGGGGCAGTCCGGGACGCCTAGCCCCGAAAGCATGTAGCGTTCGTCCCAGCCGAAATGCGAAGACGTCACGATGACTTTCGGAGAGGGAGAGCGCTCCACGGCGGCGAGCGCTTCGGCGATCGAGCGGTCCGGTGTTGCATGGAGCTCGACGCAGTCGTGGCCGCGCTTCGACATCTCGGCGAACAGCGGGTGCAGCACGTATTCGCTTTCCGCGCCGAAGAAGACGAACAGCGGCCGGGTCATTCTCCGTCGGCCTTCAGCGCCAGCTTCGATGCGCGGTACCACCGGAGATACTTTCCGGTGCCGGGGCTATCGACACCGATTTCCTCGCCGCCGTCGCGATAGCGGAAGGTGGCGGTCTTGCGCTCCTCCTCGATCATCGTGACGCGGGATGCGCGGCCGCAGCCTCTTGTGCCCCCCGGCAGCGGCGCGCCGTCGAGGGTCGTCTGGATGTCCTCGACGTCGAAGAAGCCTTCGCCATGGAGGACGTTGCGGACCTGGCGGTCGGAGAAGGCGAAGCGTCCCCCGATCCGCGAGGGAAGGACGCCGTCGCCCGGGCCCGGTTCGAAGTTCACGACGAGCACAAGGTCGCGTGCGAGCCTGAACGTGCCGGCGAACAGGGACGCGCCGTCGGTGAGAAACGGCACGGACCAGGCGGGATCGAGGATGCCCGTGACCTCTGCCGGCGGCAGCGCGTCCGGGATCGCTTCCAGGCTGCAGTATACGTGGCGGCATCCGTCCGCCTCGGTTTCGGGCCAGGAAGACGCGGTGCCGCTGCTTGTGTGCACGAGGGTCACTGTATTGCCGGCCGCGGCAAGCGCGGGGCCGACCAGCCGCATCGGATTTCCGATCAGGTTGATCCGGTCGCCCGGCTGCGCGCACCGCGCGACGCAAGAGGCGAGCGCCGCGACGAAGCGCGGGTCGGTATGCGTGCGGGCCTGGCGATCGACGCGATTGAGGGCGGCGGCCTTGAGAAGGGAAAGCCATTGGGCGCTTCCCAGCCCCTCGCGCGCCATCATCCAGCCGTGGCCGAAAATTCCGGCGGCAAGCGCGCCGAGCGCGTCGGCAAGCAGCGGGCTGCCCGCATCCCGCTCAGTGCTCTGCGCCGGAGGCGCATGGACTGCGGCGCGGTCCGCCGTTCCGGCAAGCGTTGGGGTTGCGGGATCTCCCGTGATGCGGGAGACGATCGCAGCGGTCGTCAGCTCCTCGGTGTAGGGAAGGACGACGGCATTCCCGTCGTCTAGGAGGGCGGCCATGGCGTCCTGTCTCTCCGGATCGCCGAAATCGTCGGTCAGGCAGACCGTGTCGATGCGAAGCCCGTCGAGAAAGGCGTCGTCGGGCGCGGCCGGTGCGGCGGGGACGACTTCGTCGACGCAGCGGAGCGCGGAAACGACGGCGACCCGCTCATCGAGGGAGTTGACTGGAAGGTGGCTCAGGCGTGCCGCTGTCGCGTCGTCGAAAATACCGACGACGAGGGTTCCGCCGAGGGCCTTGGCCTTTTCGAGATGGCGGAGATGGCCTGCGTGAAACAGGTCGCCGACGATGTCGATGTAGAAGCGCGGGGCGTCGTCTGCCACGAAGCGATCCTGGCGGGTGACCGGGCGCCGGCCCTAGCTCTTCCGGCGTCGCCGGCGCGCCGCGAGGAAGCCGAGGCCCGCCGCACCCGCGGCAAGGCCCGCCGCCGACCCGGGTTCGGGAACAGCGGTCTCTGTCGAAGCGGACGTCAGGATCAGACGATAGCCCTGCGGCGACGACACGCCGCTCTCGATCTGGAAGATCATCTCTCCGGCCGTGGGAACGAAGGCGTTGAAATCGAACGAGGCCTGGAAGATGGAGGCGCCGATCTGGGTCAGCGTCGGGGCGCTTCCGGAGGAAGCGGGGCCGGACGACGTGGCGCCCGACGAATCGGCGCCGGACGAGGTGGCCCCGCCCGTGTATTCCATGAGATTGAGGGCGAAGCCGCTGAGCGTTCCGCCGCCGCCGAGGCCGGGCCCGCTCGAGTCGGCACCGCTCGAGTCCGCGCCGCTGGGATCGGGCCCGCCTGAGGAGGCGCCGCCCGAACCGCCGGAGTTAGGGACCAGCTGGATGTTCAGCAGCTGCCCCGGCGTGAGGCCGGTAATCGAGAAGTGGTCGAAACCGTCGTAGGTCGTGCCCGACGCGTCGCCGGCAGTGACAAATCCGCCGACGGTTCCGAACACCTCGACGCCGGCGAAGGGGCCCGGCGACCCGCCGGAAGAGACCGGCAGCGAGAGCGCGGTCGGGACCCCGAGAGGGGATAGGGCGAAATCGGTCGTCTCGGTGAACACGACCGGTGCCGCCGCAGCGGACCCGAAAGCGACGAATGTCAGGGCGGTCGACCCCAGCAGCAATTTGTTAAATCTGTTCAACGGTCTTTTCCTCTCGGCCGCATCGTTTGCGAGGGGCTAATAAGTCTCTAATAATTCACTGCTATTTTGTATCCCCTCGATGCGACCGGCTCAAGAATTCTTCGAAACTTGGTTAACCGAGACCCTCGAACTCGGCCGCCCAATCCCGTAAAACATCGGTAGTCGGATGCAATGATGGCGAACGCACGGGGCAGGGCCCCCGGCGAACCGGAAAGGAAGTCCCTTGGCAGACAAAGAATACGATCTTGTCGTCGTCGGTGGAGGCCCCGGCGGATACGTGGCGGCGATCCGGGCCGCGCAGCTCGGCATGAAGACCGCGGTCGTGGAACGCGAGCATCTCGGCGGAATCTGCCTCAACTGGGGCTGCATCCCGACGAAGGCGCTGCTCAGGACCTCCGAGATCAAGCACCTGATCGACAATGCCTCGGCCTACGGCATCACGGTGAAGGACGTCTCGTTCGACCTGAAGAAGGTCGTCGAGCGCTCGCGCGGCGTCGCGAAGCAGCTCAACCAGGGCGTCGGGCATCTTCTGAAGAAGAACAAGGTCGACGTGATCATGGGCCGCGGGGCGCTAGCGGGCTCCGGCAAGCTCAAGGTCACTGACAAGGACGGCAAGGCGAGCGAGATCGCGGCCAGGCACATCGTGCTCGCCACCGGCGCGCGCGCCCGCTCGCTCCCCGGGCTCGAGCCCGACGGCAAGCTGATCTGGACCTACAAGGAGGCGATGGTTCCGGACACGATGCCGAAGTCGCTCCTCGTCATCGGATCGGGGGCCATCGGCATCGAGTTCGCGAGCTTCTATTCCGATCTCGGCGCGGACGTGACCGTCGTCGAGGTGATGGACCGCATCCTGCCCGTCGAGGACGCCGACATCTCCGCCTTCGCGCGGAAGGCGTTCGAGAAGCAGGGGATGAAGATCCACACCGGCGCGAAGGTCTCGAGACTCGCGGCCGGCGCGAACAACGTCACCGCGACGGTCGAGATCGCTGACGGCAAGACCCAGAGCCTCACCGTAGACCGGGTCATCCTCGCGGTCGGCATTACCGGGAATGTCGAGAACATCGGCCTCGAAGGGACCAAAGTTAAGGTCGACCGCGGCCATGTCGCGATCAACGAGTGGTGCGAGACCGGCGAACCCGGCGTCTACGCCATCGGCGATCTCGCGGGCCCGCCGTGGCTCGCGCACAAGGCGAGCCATGAGGGCGTGATCTGCGTCGAGCATATCGCCGGCCACAAGACCCATCCCCTCAATACTAGCAACATTCCGGGCTGCACCTACTGCCGCCCGCAGGTCGCGAGCGTCGGGATGACCGAGGCGAAGGCGAAGGAGGCGGGCCACGAGGTGAAGGTCGGCAAGTTCCCGTTCATCGGCAACGGCAAGGCCATCGCCTTGGGCGAGCCCGAAGGCATGATCAAGACGGTGTTCGACGCCAAAACGGGCGAGATGCTCGGCGCGCACATGATCGGCGCCGAGGTCACCGAGCTGATCCAGGGCTACATGGTGGCACGGACGCTCGAGACCACCGAGGCCGAGCTGATGGAAGCCGTGTTCCCGCACCCGACGCTGTCCGAGATGATGCACGAGGCGGTGCTTGACGCCTACGGCCGGGCCATCCATTTCTGAGAACATGAGCTCAGCCCCGCCCGAGAAGCCGCGCCTCCGCCATCCCGAGAAGGCGCACCGCCCGGACAACCCGATCCAGCGCAAGCCAGGCTGGATCCGGGTGAAGGCGCCGACGTCGCCCGTCTATCACGAGACCCGCGACATCATGCGCCGGCTCAACCTGCATACCGTGTGCGAGGAAGCGGCCTGCCCCAATATCGGGGAATGCTGGGCGCAGAAGCACGCGACCATGATGATCATGGGCGACATCTGCACGCGCGCCTGTGCGTTCTGCAACATCGCGACCGGGGTTCCGGGCACCCTGGATGCGCTCGAGCCCGAACACGTCGCGGTCGCCGTGGCGGAGCTTGGGCTTCAGCACGTGGTCATCACGTCGGTCGACCGCGACGATCTGGACGACGGCGGTGCCGCGCATTTCGCCGAGACGATCGCGCGCATCCGCGAGACCTCGCCCGCGACGACCATCGAGATCCTGACGCCGGACTTCCAGCGCAAGGACGGCGCCGTCGATACGGTCGCGAAGGCGCGGCCCGACGTGTTCAATCACAACCTCGAGACCGTGCCGCGGCTCTATGGCTCGGTGCGGCCGGGCGCGCGCTATTACGCCTCGCTGCGTTTGCTGGATAGGGTAAAGGAGGTCGATCCCTCGATCTTCACCAAGTCCGGCCTGATGGTCGGGCTCGGCGAGAGCCGCGAGGAAGTGCTGCAGGTCATGGACGACCTCCGCGCGGCCGACGTCGATTTCCTCACCATCGGCCAGTACCTGCAGCCGACCGTGAAGCACCATGCCATAGACCGTTTCGTCACGCCCGACGAGTTCGAGAGCTACAAGCGCGCCGCCTACGGCAAGGGCTTCCTGATGGTGTCGTCGTCGCCGCTGACGCGGTCGTCCTACCACGCCGACAGCGATTTCGCGGAGATGCGGAAGGCCCGCGAGGCGAAGCTGGCGAAACGGCCGGCCTGATCCGGCATGCCGACCCACAGCGAAAAGCGGTTCCTGCCTTACCCCGCCGAACGGCTCTACGACCTCGTCTCCGACGTTGAGGACTATCCGAATTTCCTGCCCTGGTGCGTCGGCCTCCGCGTCAGCAGCCGGATCGGCAACGAGATCCGCGCCGACATGATCGTCGGCTTCAAGATGCTGCGCGAGAAGTTCACCTCGAAGGTGACGCTGACGCCCAAGACGCGCATCGACGTCGAGTATCTCAACGGGCCGTTCCGCTATCTCCAGAACCGCTGGGAATTCGTGGACAAGGACGGCGGCTGCGAGATCGACTTCTTCATCGATTTCGAGTTCCGCTCGCGGATACTGCGCAAGGTGATGGAACCGCTGTTCCACGAGGCGGTGCGCCGCATGGTCCGCGCCTTCGAGCAGCGCGCCGCCGAGCGCTTCGGCAAGGCGGCCTGAAGACCCATCAGAAGTAGACCCTCGCCTCGATACGGTCGAGCGCGTCCCGCGGCGCGGGATCGTCGACCCGTGCCGCGCCGAGGGCCGCGAGCACGGCGTCGAGCGCGTCACCGCCCTGGTTCGCAAGCACCGTTTCACGCGATGCGCCGGGCAGGGGGCATAAAGCGCCTCGTGCGACAAGTTCCTTCAGAATCGTCTCCCGTCCTTGCCGCGGCCCGTCGCCCCGGCCCTTGTAGGGCACGTAGAGGCCCTCGCGTTTCAGGAACGATGCGGGGCAGATTTCGGCGAGCGCGGGGACGCCCGGTTCGGGCGTCTGCATCGGGATCGCCCGCGCATCGCCCGATGCGACGAGCGGCGCGAGCACGTGGCGTATACCGGCCCAGGTCTGGCGGTAGAGGCGGAGATTGTAGGCGCACCACGGCACGCGCGCCTCGGAGTCGGTCCGCCGCTTGAGTTCGCGCCACCCCGATCGGGCGCTGCAGTCGGCACGAAAGTCTTCGGATGTGACGTGATCGCGGGCGAACGCTTTCACGAAGGCCGTCCAGGTCCGCTGTTCGATCAGCGGCTTCGGCAGGCTGAACGGGAAGTCGAGACCGATCAAGGTATCGCCGAGCGCGCCGAGGTGCCCGACCAGCACGGTCATCGCCGGGTCGAAGTCGCGGCTGCCGCCCGGAAGGTCTGAGGCGCGGGAAAGCGCATCGATTGCGACACCATTCGGGGTCACGCGTCCTTCCGCGATCCAGATGTTGAGCCCGGCCTGTCGCGCGCCGGAGAAGTCGACGCCTGCGACGCGCTCGCGGAAGCTCATGCGAGGGCGAGGATCAGTTCGAAGGCCTTGAGGACGGACGCCTTGCGGACGGCGCCGCGGTCGCCCGGAAAGTTGCAGCGTTCGTGGATCGTCCTGCCGCCGCGCCGGCTCGCGGCGATGTGGACGAGGCCGGCGGGCTTGTTCTCGCTCTGCCCCGGCCCGGCAACGCCGGTGACTCCGACGCAGATGTCCGCGACCGATTTCGCGAGGCCGCCCTCGGCCATGGCGCGCGCGACCTCCTCGCTGACGGCGCCTATACCGGGAACGAAATACTCCGGGGGAACGCCTACCAGTTCCGTCTTTGCTTCGTTGGTGTAGGTGACGAAGCCGCGGTCGACGACGTCGGACGATCCGGCGACGGCGGTGAGCGACCCGGCGACGAGGCCACCCGTGCAGGATTCCACCGTGGCGATTTTGAGGCCCTTGTCCCGGCAGGTCTGGAGGAGCCGTTCGGCAGCGGCGAATACGTCGTCGTCGATCATGTCATCCCGTCAGTACGTGGCGTGCGGCGAGGAGGAGGACGAGAGCGTAGCCGCCGGCGAGCAGGTCGTCGACCATCACGCCCCATTCGCCGGGGAGGTCGCGGTCGGCCCACGACACCGGCCACGGTTTCAGGATGTCGAAGGCGCGGAATAGCGCGAACCCCGCGAGGTACCAGAGCGGATCGGCGGGCACCGCGGCGAGGGCGAGGAACTGGCCCGCGGTCTCGTCGATCACGACGGAGCCCGGATCCTTGTGGCGCGAGTTCCGGAGATAGCGCCGCGTCGCGGCCAGCCCTGCGGCGAACGCGACGGCGGCGGCGAGAAGGAGCCACTGCGGCCCGTAGTAAGTCGCGATCGCCCAGGCGAAGGGCAAGGTGGCGAGCGAGCCCCACGTGCCGGGCGCGCCGGGCAGGAGGCCCGAGCCGCCCCAGGTCGCCACGAGCGCCGCCGGGTGGAAGAACGTGAGGTCGGGGGGAAGCTTCCGGGCCATCCGCGGGGCCATCCGCTCAGGGCAGGCGGACGGTGGCGGTCGCCTGCGCCGCGATGCCTTCGCCGCGGCCGGTGAAGCCGAGCTTCTCGGTCGTCGTCGCCTTCACGGCGACGCGCCCGATGTCGATGCCGAGGATACCTGCGAGCGAGGCGCGCATCGCATCCCGGTGCGGTCCGACCTTGGGCGCTTCGCAGATTATCGTGACGTCGACGTTCGAGATCGCACCGCCCCGCGCGGCCACGAGCTTCGCCGCGTGTTCGAGGAAGACGCGCGACGGCGCGCCCTTCCATTTCGCCTCTGACGGCGGGAAATGCGAGCCGATGTCGCCGTCGGCGATCGCACCGAGGATTGCGTCCGTGAGCGCATGCATCGCGACGTCGGCGTCCGAATGGCCCTCGAGGCCCTTGTCGTGGGGGACGTCGACGCCGCACAGCGTCACGTGCGTGCCCGCCGCGAAGGCGTGCACGTCGAAGCCCGATCCCGTCCTGAATTCGCTCATGTGTCCGCCCAGATGGCGCGCCGCCCGTTCGAGGTCCTCGCGCGTGGTGATCTTGTAGTTGTCCTCGCTGCCGAGGACCATGGCGATGGCGAGCCCGGCCTGCTGCGCCACCGCGGCATCGTCGGTGAGGTTGCCGCCGGCGGCGGCGCGGTGCGCGGCCAGGATGTCGGCGTAGCGGAACCCTTGCGGCGTCTGTGCGCGCCAGAGCGAGGCGCGGTCGACCGTCTCACCGACGAGGAGGGGGGCGCCTTCTGCTTTCTTCAGCGTGTCGGCCACCGGCACGCCCGGCAGCGCGGCCGGGTGCGTGTCGAGCGCCGCGATCACGCGGTCGATGGTCGCCGCATCGACGAAGGGCCGCGCGGCATCGTGGATCAGCACGAGGTCCGGCGAGAATTCGGCGAGACTCTCAAGCCCGCGGAGGCCGGATTCCTGTCGTGTCGCTCCACCCTCGGCGGGCGGGGGGAGGTCGAGGCCTTCGACGGCACGGTCGTAGAGCGCGCGGTCGCCGCTTCCGATGACGACGCGGACAGCGGAGACGGCCGGATGGTTGCGGAATGCCTCGATGGAACGGCGCAGCACGGCGCGTCCGCCGAGATCGAGATACTGCTTCGGGACGTCCGCGCCGAGGCGCGTGCCCGAGCCGCCCGCGAGGATGAGCGCGACGCAGCCGCCCATCGTTGTTCCGCCTCCTGAATCGGTTTTCCGAACTCCGGCGCGCACGTTAGGCGAATCCGCGCGGAACTCCAAGCGGGCGGCCCGTGTCGCTGTGCCGCAAACGGGGCATGCGAAGCGCGGGCACGGTGGTATTATCCGCGCCCATGGAGATTTCCCTGACCTTGTCGCTTTCGGCGCTCGCGGCGCTGATCCCGGCCGCCGTGCTGCCGTACCGCCGGGCGCCGGAACGCGATGCGCTGTTCTGGATCCTGCTCGTCGCCGCGGCGGCGGGACCGGCAGTGCTCGTCCTCCGCATCTTCGGATCGGGCTGGCACACGGGCCTCGCGGCCGCGCTCTGGGTGACGGTGACCGCGAGCCTCGTCCTCTTCGCGCTGTTCTCTGCAGTGCTCCGCGCGGCGTGGCGACTGGCGCCGCTGCTGCTGCCTTACCTGTTCGTCATCGGGGCGATCGCGACGTTCTGGCTGCATCAGCCGGAGCGGCCTCTGTCCGAGACCGCGCCCACGGCGTGGCTCACGCTCCACATCGTGCTCTCGGTGCTGACCTATGCGCTCCTCACGATCGGGGCCATCGCCGGTCTCGCGGTCACGCTGCAGGAAAGATCCCTGAAGCTCAAACGGCCGACCCGGCTCACGCATCTGCTGCCGTCGTTTGCCGATGGGGAGTTCCTGCAGGTGCGGCTTTTGCTTGCAGGAGAGATCGTTCTCGGGTGCGATCTGCTCAGCGGAATGGCAGCGCAATATTTCGAAACAGGAAGCGTCCTGGCCCTGAACCACAAGGTAGCGTTTTCCCTGCTGACCTTTGCGGTCATTCTGGTTCTGCTTGTCATCCATGCACGAACCGGGATGCGGGGACGCCGGGTCGGGCGGTACGTATTGGTGGCTTATCTATTGATAACGCTCGCATATCCGGGCGTAAAGTTCGTCACGGACGTGCTCTTAACGTAACCGGTCATCCATGTTGAGTTTTTTGCGGTGCAGCATTAGAGTTTGCCCGTGAAATAATCATGGTTGTCGGGCTGCCTATTAAATGACCATTCGAATCGGCGACGTCGCACTGACGAGCCCGGTCATTCTCGCCCCGATGTCGGGGGTTTCGGATCTCCCGTTCCGGCGTCTCGTGAAGCGCTGGGGCGCGGGGCTCGTGGTGTCCGAGATGATCGCGAGCCAGGCGATGATCCACGCCAACCGCAAGACCATGAAGATGACGACGAACTGCGCCGAGGAGCAGCCGATGGCGGTGCAGCTTGCGGGCTGCGAGCCCGAGCTGATGGCGGAAGCCGCCCGCCTCAACGTCGACCGCGGCGCGGCGATCATCGACATCAACATGGGCTGTCCGGTGAAGAAGGTCGTGAACAAGCAGGCGGGCTCGGCGCTGATGCGCGATCTCGAGCTTGCGGCCCGTATCATCGAGGCGACCGTTCGCGCCGTTCCCATCCCCGTGACGCTCAAGATGCGTCTCGGCTGGGACCGTGACAGTCTGAACGCCGTCGAACTCGCCCGCATCGCCGAAGACGCGGGGATCAGGATGCTCACCGTCCACGGGCGGACCCGCGACCAGATGTATACGGGAAGCGCCGACTGGGACGCCGTGCGCCCGGTGGCGGAGGCCGTTTCGATCCCCGTGGTCGTCAACGGCGACATACGATCGTATGAGGACGTGGATGCGGCGCTCGCCGCATCCGGCGCGGACGGGGTGATGATCGGGCGCGGCGCGACGGGGCGTCCGTGGTTTCCCGGGCAGGTCGTCCGTTATCTCGCCACCGGCGAGCGGACGGTCGATCCGGCGCCGGATGTCGTCCGGTCGGTCGTTCTCGAGCACATCGATCACATGCTGTCCCACTTCGGGGCGGAGACCGGTGTGCGCATGGCACGGAAGCATATCGCGTGGTACAGCAACGGACTCCGAAACGGAGCCGAGTTCAGAAATAAAATCAATCAGATAACAGGTGGGGCTGACATGCTGAGAGAGGTGGGGCGCTTCTTCGGCCGCGGGCATGCCTTCGGAGAGGCGGCATGAGCGCGGCGCCGACAGCGGTAAAGACCAGGGACGTCAGCGCATATGAAGTTCTTGCGGCGCTTCCCTTCGCGGTCATCGCGGTCGATGCGGACCGGACGGTCAGGTACGTCAACGGCGCGGCCGAACAGTTCTTCGAGCACGGCGCGAGCAGCCTGACCGGCCATCGGCTGGACAGTCTCCTGCCGGCGCACAGCCCGTTGTTCTCTCTCGTCGCGCAGGCGATCTCGGGTCAGACGAGTGTCGCCGAATACGATGTGACGATCGTCTGCCCGCCCGGCAGGACGCGCAATCTCGCGATCACCGCGGCGCCCCTGATCGACGATCCGGGCGTCGCCGTAGTGTCGCTGCACGAGCAGTCGATCGCACGGCGGATCAACAGCCAGATGGTGCATCGGAATGCCGCGAAGTCGGTGACGGGCCTTGCGGAGCTTCTCGCGCACGAGGTCAAGAATCCGCTCTCGGGCATTCGCGGCGCGGCCCAGCTTCTGGAAGGGGCGGTCGCCGAAGATGCCGACCGCAGCCTCACGCGCCTGATATGCGAGGAGACCGACCGGATCTGCGCGCTGGTCGACAGCATGGGGCTCTTCTCGGAAGAGCCGCTCAACCGGACGGCTGTGAACATCCATCTCGTGCTCGAGCGCGTGCGCCGGGTCGCGGAGGCTGGGTTCGGGCGTCACGTGGCGTTCGTCGAGGAATACGACCCGTCGCTTCCGCCGGTCTACGGGAATGCAGACCAGCTCATTCAGGTGTTCCTCAACATCGTGAAGAACGCCTGCGAGGCGGTGCCGAAGACCGGCGGGCGGATCACGCTCCGGACCGGTTACCAGCACGGCATCCGGCTCGCGCTTCCGGGCGGGGCGCACCGCGTCCAGCTGCCCCTCGTGGTTTCGGTGATCGACAACGGTCCCGGGATATCCGAGGAAGTGGCGGCGCATATGTTCGATCCGTTCGTGACTTCGAAGTCGGACGGCACGGGGCTCGGCCTCGCGCTCGTTGCCAAGGTGGTCGGCGATCACGGCGGAATCGTCGAGTTCGATACGTCGCCGACGGGGACCGAGTTCAGGACCCGCCTGCCGATGTATGTCGAGAAGCCCAAGCCTGTTCCCGGGCCGGGCGCAAGGGTAGCGAAGGCTTAGGAGAAGGAACGATGACCGGCACGATTCTGGTCGCCGACGACGATCGCGCGATACGCACGGTGCTCGAAAGGGCGCTCGGCCAGCAGGGGTACGATGTGAAGCTGACGAGCAACGCTCGGACGCTCTGGTCGTGGATTGCGGACGGGGAGGGCGACCTCGTGATAACCGACGTGGTGATGCCGGACGACAACGGGCTCGACCTGATTCCGAAAATCAGGGAGCTCCGTCCCGGCCTCAAGGTCATCGTCATGAGCGCCCAGAGCACGCTTTTGACCGCGGTGAAGGCCAACGAGCGGGGCGCGTACGAATACCTGCCGAAGCCGTTCGACCTGAAAGAACTGGTCAACGTCGTCGAGCGAGCCCTGTCGGACCAGCATGAGGGTACATTCGCCAACGTCGCCGAGGACGAAGAGCGCCTGCCGCTGATCGGTCGATCTCCGGCGATGCAGAACATCTACCGCGTGCTCGCGCGCCTCATGGCAACCGACCTCACGGTGATGATCACAGGCGAGTCCGGCACCGGCAAGGAACTCGTCGCCCGCGCGCTCCACGATTATGGCAAGCGGCGCAACGGCCCGTTCGTCGCGATCAACATGGCGGCGATCCCGCGCGACCTCGTCGAGGCAGAACTGTTCGGCCACGAGCGGGGCGCCTTCACCGGCGCCACGGGCCGCGGCATCGGGCGCTTCGAACAGGCGCAGCGCGGCACGCTGTTCCTCGACGAGATCGGCGACATGCCGATCGACGCCCAGACGCGGCTCCTCCGCGTCCTCCAGGACGGCGAGTACACGACCGTCGGCGGCCGGACGCCGATCAAGGCCGACGTCCGCATCGTCGCGGCGACCCACCGCGACCTGACGCGCCAGGTGCGCCAGGGCCACTTCCGCGAGGACCTGTATTACCGCCTCAACGTCGTCCCGATCCGTCTGCCGGCGCTGCGCGACCGGACCGAGGACATTCCGGAGCTCGTCGAGCACTTCTTCGCGCGCGGCGTCGACCAGGGCCTGCCGTTCAAGACGCTCGACCGCGACGCGATGCAGTGCCTGCTGCAGCACAAGTGGCCCGGAAACGTCCGCGAGCTCGAAAACCTTGTCCAGCGGCTCGCGGCACTCTATTCGGACGACACCATCGGCGTCGAGATCGTGCGCAACGAACTCGCCGAGAACGCGACGGATTCCGCGGAAGCGGCGGCGAACGACGATTCGATGGCCGAGGCGATCGAGCGTTTCCTCGTGCGGGACTTCGCTCTCGGCGAGGGTGGCAGGCCCGAAAATGGGCTGTACAATAAGGTCCTCCACGAGATGGAGCGGCCCCTGATCTCGCTGACCCTGGCGACCACGCGCGGTAACCAGATCAAGGCGGCGGAGATCCTGGGGCTGAACCGGAATACGCTGCGGAAGAAGATCCGCGAACTCGATATCGAGGTGATACGCGGCGCTGGATGATGGCAAACAGGGCGACGGTCACGGCCCTCAGTCGGCGGGCCGTCCGTCGATGACTCGAGCGCTCCGGGCGTACCGCGAAGGCGGGAACGCGACGGTTTTCGCGCGGCTGATCGCGTGGGGCAAACGCGTGGCCTTCGGCCGCAAGTTCGCGTTCGCCCTGGCGATCGCGTCGCTTGGCGCCGCTTTTGCGACTTATGCGGCGCTGACCGGGCTTTCCCCGCTGTCCGGGGACACGCGCTCGGTCCTGATACTCCTTCAGATCGACCTCGTCCTCTTCCTGTTGCTGAGCCTCGTCGTCGCGCGCAGTCTGGTGCGTCTCTGGATCGAGCGGCGCCGGGGCGCCGTAGGCTCGCGGCTGCACACCCGCCTTGTGCTGATGTTCAGCCTGATCGCGCTCGCGCCCGCGATCGTCGTTTCGGCGTTCTCCGCGGTTTTCTTCAATTTCGGCATGGAAGCGTGGTTCAACGCGCGGGTGCGCACCGCGGTGATCGAATCCCGCGCCGTCGCCGAGGCCTATCTCAAGGAACACCAGCGGGCGATCCGCGCCGACGTGCTCTCGATGGCCCGCGACGTCGACCGGGCGGCGCCATCCATCTCCGGCAATTCCCGGCAGTTCTCCCGGCTTCTCGCGGCGCAGGGCCTCGTCCGCGGGCTCAGCGAAGCCTATGTCTTCGACGGTACGGGACGTATCCTCGCGAGCTGGTCGCTCAGCTTCGTGCTCGACCGCGAGCCGGTCTCGAGCGCCGACGTCGAACGCGCCCGCAGCGGCGAGATGGTGCTGCTGACGAGCGAGGCCGACGACCGCGTGCGCGCGATCATGAAGCTCGACCGGCTGGTCGATGCCTACCTGTATGTCGGCCGTTACGTCGAGCCGAATGTCCTCGAGCACATCGAGAAGACGCAGCGCGCGGCCGACGAATACCGCAACATCGAGGGGCGCCGGTCGTCGATCGAGATCACCTTCGCGATGATCTTCATCCTCGTCGGCCTGCTGCTGCTGTTCGTCGCGATCAGCGTCGGCCTCGCCTTCGCGAACCGGATGTCGCGGCCGATCACGGATCTCGCGGGCGCCGCCGAGCGGGTGCGCGCCGGCGACCTGACCGCACGCGTGGCGGAGGGGCCGGATACCGACGAACTCGCGCTCCTGAGCCGAGCGTTCAACCGCATGACCGATCAGCTCGAAACCCAGCGAAGCGAACTCGTTCAGGCGAACCGCCAGCTCGACGAGCGCCGTCACTTCATCGAGACCGTGCTCGCGGGCGTCTCGGCGGGAGTTATCGGGCTCGACGGCGCCGGCCGGATCAACCTCGCCAACCGGTCGGCGTCGGCGCTGTTCGACGACGATCTCGATCAGCGCATGCATTCCGACATCCGCGAGCTCGTACCCGAGATGGACGAGCTGCTCGCCCGCGTCCAGGCCCGGCCGGACCGGCTGGTGGAAACCCAGATCCTCGTCCGCCGGGGCCGTCAGGTGCGTACGCTGCTCGTCCGCCTCGCCGCGGACCTGGTCGACGGCGAGATCGTCGGCATCGTCGCGACCTTCGACGACATCACCGAGCTCGTCGCGGCGCAGCGCAAGGCGGCCTGGTCGGACGTCGCGCGGCGGATTGCCCACGAGATCAAGAACCCGCTGACGCCGATCCAGCTCTCGGCCGAACGACTCAAGCGCAAGTATCTCGGTCAGATCAAAACCGATCCCGAGACGTTCTCGAACTGCACCGATACAATCATCCGCCAGGTCGGCGACATCGGGCGCATGGTCGACGAATTCTCGTCCTTCGCCCGGATGCCGAGCCCGGAGATCAAGTCCGAGAACCTGGCCCGGATCTGCCGCGAATCGATGGTCCTTCCGCGGAACGCCCATCCCGATCTCGATCTCCGGGCGGAGCTTCCGGAGGGGCCGGTGCGCGTGCGCTGCGACTCCCGCCAGATGGCGCAGGTGCTGACCAACCTCATCCAGAACGCCATAGATGCCATCGAAGGCCGGACGCCGCCCGAGAGCGGCGAACTCCCGCGCGGCGAGGTCGTGCTCTCGCTGGAGACGGACGGCCAGTCCGCGATCATCGAGGTGCGCGACAACGGAAAAGGCCTGCCCGAGGAAGGGCGGCACCGGCTGACCGAGCCCTACGTGACGACACGCGCGAAGGGAACGGGCCTCGGGCTGGCGATTGTGAAGCAGATTCTGGAGGATCATTCCGCTACACTGGAACTCGAAGACCGGGAAGAAGGCGGCACCTGCGTGCGGGTGATCCTGCCGGCGGAAGCGGCGCCCGAGGCGGACGGCGCCGGGACGGAAGACGAACGGGCAGCGCATGGCCACTGAAGTTCTGATCGTGGACGACGAGGAGGACATCCGCCTCCTCATCGCCGACATCCTGACCGACGAAGGTTACGTCTGCCGGACGGCGGCGGACAGCGCGCAGGCGCTCGCGGCGATCGACGAACGCCGGCCGCATCTCGTCATCCTCGATATCTGGCTCGAGCGCAGCGAGCTCGACGGCATGGGCATCCTCGCCCACATCAAGCGCAATTACCCGTCGATCCCGGTGGTGATGATCAGCGGCCACGGCAACGTCGAGACGGCGGTCAACGCGATCAAGCTCGGCGCTTACGACTTCATCGAAAAGCCGTTCAAGGCGGACCGCCTCGTGCTGACCGTCGCACGCGCCGTCGAGACCGCCAGACTAACCAGAGAGAATGCCGAACTGCGTCTCAGGACGTCGAGCGAGTCTGAACTCGTCGGCGTTTCTCAGGCGGTGCGCCAGCTGCGTGCCGCGATCGAGCGCGTCGCTCCGACCGACAGCCGTGTGCTGATCTCCGGCCCCCCCGGTTCGGGCAAGGAGGTCTTCGCGCGCCAGCTCCACTTCAACTCGACGCGTTCGTCGGGTCCGTTCGTCGTCCTCAACTGCGCCGCGATGACGCCGGAGCGGGTCGAGCACGAGCTTCTCGGCGAGGAGCCGTCGGACGAGGATGCGTCGCGCAAGATCGGGACGCTCGAGGAGGCCCATGGCGGGACGCTTCTCCTCGATGAGGTCTGCGACATGCCGCTCGAAACCCAGGGCAAGATCGTCCGCGTGCTGCAGGAGCAGCGCTTCACCCGGATCGGGGGATCGAGCCCAGTGCAGGTGGACGTGCGCGTCATCGCCGCGACCAACCGGGACATGGAGGCGGAGACCGCGCAGGGCCGCTTCCGTCAGGACCTGTTCTATCGCCTGAACGTGGTGCCGATCCGTATCCTGCCGCTGCGCGAGCGGCGTGAGGACATACCGGTCCTTATCGGCCATTTCATGGATCGCTCGGCGGCGCTCGCGGGCATCGCGCCGCGTCCGGTCTCTGCGGAGGCAATGGCGGTGCTTCAGGCCTACGACTGGCCCGGCAACGTCCGCCAGCTCCGCAACGCCGTCGACTGGATCCTGATCATGGCGCCCGGCGCGCCGTCCGAGCCCGTCTCGGTCGAGCACCTGCCGCCCGAAGTCGGCAGCAGCCCGTCGGTGTCCGTCGGCTGGGAGGAGGGCGCAAAGATGATGTCGATGCCGCTGCGTGAGGCGCGCGAGATCTTCGAGCGGCAATACCTGCTTGCGCAGGTCTCCCGTTTCGGAGGAAATATCTCGCGAACCGCCGAGTTCATCGGCATGGAGCGGTCGGCGCTTCACCGGAAGCTGAAGTCGCTCGGCGTCGGCAGTCGCGAAAACATGGAGCAGGCGACCCCTTAGGGCCGCCCCTTTCAGCGGAAAACAGCCATGAAAGTCATCGTCTGCGGCGCCGGCCAGGTCGGCTATCACATCGCACGCCAGCTATCGCTGGAAAACCACGACGTGGCCGTCATCGACTCCTCCGATCAGCACGTCCGCATGGTCGGCGACACGCTCGACGTCCAGGCCATCCTCGGCTTCGCCTCGCACCCGGACGTGCTCGAGCGCGCCAATGCCTCGGATGCCGACATGCTGATCGCCGTCACCCAGTCGGACGAGGTCAACATGGTGGCCTGCCAGGTCGCCCATTCGCTGTTCAACGTGCCGACCAAGCTCGCCCGCGTCCGCAACCAGAGCTATCTGCAGCCGATCTGGGCCGACCTGTTCAGCCGCGACAACCTGCCGATCGACGTGATCATCTCGCCCGAGCTCGAAGTCGCGCGCGCGATCTCGCGCGACCTGCTCGTGCCCGGCGCCTTCGAGGCGATCCCGATGGCCGATGGCCGCGTCCGCGTCATCGGCGTCCGCTGCAACGCGGACTGTCCGGTCATCAACACGCCGCTCCGCCAGCTAACCGGCGTGTTTCCGGACCTTGCCATTGTCGTCGTCGGCATCGTCCGCGACGGCAAGACGATTGTGCCGACGGCCGAGGAATCCATGCTCGCGGGCGACGACGTCTATTTCGTCGCCGACAACGAGCACGTGACGCGCGCGATGACGATCTTCGGCCACGAGGAGCGGCAGGCGCGGCGCATCATCATCGCCGGCGGCGGCAATGTCGGTATGTTCCTGGCCAAGCTGATCCGCGACGAGCATCCGGGCGTTAACGCGCGCATTATCGAATCCGGGCGCGAAAACGCAGAGCGCGCGGCGCGCCAGATCCCGAACGCCACCGTCATCCACGGCAACGCGCTCGATCCCGAGATCCTGGAGGAGGCGGGCGTCGCCGTCACCGAGGCGATTGTCGCGGTCACCAACGACGACGAGACCAATATCCTGGGCTCGCTGCTCGCCAAGCGCCACGGCGCGCAGCGGGCGATCGCGCTCGTCAACAACACCAACTATTCACCGCTGATCACCACTCTCGGCGTCGATGCGGTCATCAGCCCGCGCTCGATCACCGCGTCCACGATTCTCCAGCACGTACGCCGCGGCCGCATCCGCGCGGTCCATTCGCTGGGCGAGCATCTGGGCGAGGTCATGGAGGCCGATATCCTCGAGACGTCGAGCCTCGCCGGCGAGACGATCGGCGACATGGACCTGCCGGACGACGTGATGTTCGGCGCCATCGTACGAAAGGACAAAGTCATCGTGCCGCGGCGCGACACGGTGGTGAACAAGGGCGACCGCGTCGTGATCTTCGTGCGGCCTTCCGCAGTGCGCGAGGTCGAGCGCCTGTTCGCGGTCAGCCTAGAATTCTTCTGAGACGGAACTCAAGATGCCCCGAATTTCCTACGTGAACGGCCAGTATGTCCGCCACGACATGGCCATGGTCCATATCGAGGACCGCGGCTACCAGTTCGCCGACGCGGTTTACGAGGTGATCGCAATCGTCGGCGGCCGCATGGTCGACGAGGACCTCCATTTCGCGCGGATGGCGCGGTCGCTCGGCGAGATCCGCATCGCGATGCCGTTCTCGCAGGCGCATTTCCGCATCAAGATCGCTGAGCTGTTGCGTCTCAACCGGCTGACCTCGGGCGCGCTCTACATCCAGGTCTCGCGTGGCGTGGCGCCGCGTGACCACAAGCTGCCGCAGGGGATCAAACCCTCCGTCGTCATGACGGTGCGCCCGCTCCGGGTGCCGGCGCGCAAGCTGACCGACGAAGGGGTTGCGGTGATCACCGTGCCCGACATCCGCTGGAAGCGGCCCGACATCAAGTCGGTCTCGCTGCTGCCGAACATCCTCGCCAAGGACGAGGCGGTGCGCCGCAACGTCTACGAGGCCTGGCAGGTCGACGACGCGGGCATGGTGACAGAAGGTACCTCGACGAACGCCTGGATCATCAAGGGCGACCGGCTGATCACCTACCCGGCGGTGAGTGCCATCCTCAACGGCGTAACGCGGCTCGCGCTGATCTCCCTTGCTTCGGGGCTTGGGCTCCGGCTGGAAGAGCGCGCGTTCAGCGCCGACGAGGCGCGCGCGGCCGACGAGGCGTTCCTGACCAGCACGACCGCGTTCGTCATGCCGATCGTTCGCATCGACGATGCCGTGATCGGCGACGGCAAGCCCGGCGCGAAGACGCGGGCGCTGCTCGCGGCCTATACCGCCCATCTCAACGGCGAAGC
>JAYOEF010000027.1:0-6017 GCA_038106605.1 Alphaproteobacteria bacterium | reverse complement strand
CTGTTCGACTGGGACGGCACGCTCGTCGACAGCTGGCCCCCGATCCACGAGAGCATGAACCGCACGCTCGTTGCCATGGGCCATGAGCCCTGGAGTTACGAGGAGACGCTCGCCCGCGTCCGGAAGTCGCTCCGGGAGGCTTTTCCCGAGCTTTTCGGCGACCGCTGGGAGGAGGCAAGGGAGATCTTTTACGGCGCCTACCGCGCGGTGCACCTGGAGCGTATCGCGGTGATCGACGGCGCCGAGGAGCTGCTCGGCGCGTTCCACGGGCTCGGCTGCCATCTGGGCGTCGTCAGCAACAAGTCGGGCCGCCATCTCCGGGCAGAGTCTACTCATCTCGGCTGGGACCGCTATTTCGGCGAATTCCTGGTGGGAGCCACGGATGCGCCGCGCGACAAGCCGGCCCTCGATCCCGTCTACATGGCGCTCCGCGATACCGGGATCGAGCCGGGCCCGGACGTCTGGTTCATCGGCGATACCTGGGTCGATATGGCCTGCGGGCGGGCAGGAAACTGCACCGCCGTCCTGGTCGGGGACAAGGATCCGGCAGACGCGGAATTCGCCGATCATCCGCCCGACGAACATTTTTTATCGTGCCGGGCTCTTCTTGAGGTTGTCAGAAGCCTCTGACGATACATATCTATTTCGAACGGGTCGCGGAACGGGCTGGCAACGTACCCTCCGCCTCATTCTTCTCGTGAGAACGAAAAGACAAAAATATCAACTAGAACAATAAGGTAAAAAAATGGCCTCAGAAAAAACTCAAAACCTTCAGGACGTCTTTCTGAACCACGTTCGGAAGAACAAGACGCCGGTCACGGTCTTCCTCGTGAACGGCGTGAAGCTCCAGGGGATCATCACCTGGTTCGACAATTTCTGCGTCCTGCTGCGCCGGGACGGGCATTCGCAGCTTGTCTACAAGCATGCGATCTCGACCGTGATGCCGGTGACCCCGGTGGCGCTGTACGACGAAGAAGACGCGGACGGAGCCGACTCCTGAATTGACCGAAAAGCGGGGTCGGGAGGTCGGGCGCGCCCGCACGCGGGCGATCGTCCTGCATCCCTACGACAAGTCGCGGGCGAACGGCGCGCGGAGCCTTGACTCGCGGCTCGGCGAGGCCGTCGGCCTTGCGGCGGCGATCGACATCGAGGTCGTGGCGAGCGAGTGCATCCCGCTCGCCAAGGTCCGCGCCGGCACATACTTCGGCACCGGCACGGTCGAACGCATCCACGATCTGGTCGAGGAGACCGAGGCCGACCTCGTCAGCGTCGATACCTCGCTGACGCCGGTGCAGCAGCGCACCCTCGAAAAGGAGTGGGGCACCAAGGTCATCGACCGCACCGGACTGATCCTCGAAATATTCGGCGAGCGGGCTCGGACGCGGGAAGGCGTGCTCCAGGTCGAGCTCGCGCACCTGACCTACCAGCGCAGCCGCCTGGTCCGCAGCTGGACCCACCTCGAACGCCAGCGCGGCGGCTTCGGTTTCCTCGGCGGCCCCGGCGAAACCCAGATCGAAGCCGACCGGCGGATGATCAACGAGCGCATCGTGCGCCTGAAGCGGGAACTGGAGACGGTGACGCGGACCCGCGAACTGCACCGCGAGGCGCGGCGGCGCGTTCCTTACCCCGTAATAGCGCTCGTGGGTTACACGAACGCTGGAAAATCCACGCTTTTCAACTATTTGACGCACGCCGAGGTGTTCGCGAAGGACCTGCTGTTCGCGACCCTCGACCCCACGATGCGGGCGATCGAGCTGCCTTCGGGGCGCAATGCGATCCTGTCAGACACGGTGGGCTTCGTCTCGGAGCTGCCGACGACCCTGATCGCGGCGTTTCGCGCCACCCTCGAAGAGGTGATCGAGGCCGACATCATCGTCCATGTCCGCGACATCGCCCATCCCGACACCGCGGCCCAGAAGGCCGACGTGGAACATGTATTGGATGAGCTCGGGATCGAGTTCTCCGACGGCAAACGGACCAATATCGAGGTTCTCAACAAGCTCGACCTCCTCGATCCGGAGGAGCGGACCGCAGTCGTCAATCTCGCGGAGCGCTCGCCCGAAATCATCACGCTGTCGGCGCTCACGGGCGAGAACTGTCCGCAGTTCCTCGAAAAGCTCGACGGCATCCTCGCCGCCCGCCAGGACGTCATCCGCCTGACGCTGCCCCAGGCCGACGGGCGCGCGATCTCCTGGCTATACCGGAATTCCGACGTGCTGCGGCGCGAGGACGACGGCGAGGTCGCGCATTTCGACGTCTCGATATCGGCCGAGATGCTGTCGCGGTTCGAGAAGACGATCCGGACGCCGTCGGCACCGGCGCACTGAATTCAGATACATCGCCTTCGGGGCGGGGATTTCCCGCGCAAATCTGTGCGGCGCCGGTTGACAGGACCGGGGTCAGTCCCTATATGTCTGGCACTCGCTGGCGGGGAGTGCTAGCAGAGTTTCAGAACTGAAGTAAAATCAACGGATTAACAAGGAGACAGGGTCGATGGCAATCAGACCTTTGCATGACCGCGTGCTGGTCGAGCCGCTCGGAGCCGAGGAAAAGACGGCCGGCGGCATCATCATCCCCGACACCGCCAAGGAGAAGCCCCAGGAGGGCAAGATCGTTGCCGTCGGCAACGGCGCTCGCGGCGAGGACGGGAAGCCGGTGAAGCTGGACGTCAAGAAGGGCGACCGGGTTCTTTACGGCAAGTGGTCGGGCACCGAAGTGAAGGTGGACGGCAAGGACCTCCTCATCATGAAGGAGTCCGACATCATGGGAATCATCGAGTAGGAGCGACGGGAAAATGGCTGCGAAAGACGTAAAATTCGATTCGGACGCCCGTACGCGGATGCAGCGCGGCGTCGACATTCTGGCCGACGCGGTGAAGGTCACGCTGGGTCCGAAGGGCCGCAACGTCGTGATCGACAAGGCGTTCGGTGCGCCGCGCATCACCAAGGACGGCGTCACGGTCGCCAAGGAAATCGAGCTTGAGGACAAGTTCGAGAACATGGGCGCCCAGATGGTGCGCGAAGTCGCGTCGAAGACCAACGACGAGGCCGGCGACGGCACGACGACCGCGACCGTTCTCGCCCAGGCGATCGTCCGCGAAGGCTGCAAGGCGGTCGCGGCGGGCATGAACCCGATGGACCTGAAGCGCGGCGTCGACACCGCGGTCACGGCGGTCATCGCCGAGCTGCGCAAGCGCGCGAAGAAGGTCTCGGCCGACTCCGAGATCGCCCAGGTCGGTACCATCTCCGCCAACGGCCAGACCGATATCGGCGAGATGATCTCCGAGGCGATGCAGAAGGTCGGCAAGGAAGGCGTGATCACGGTCGAAGAGGCGAAGTCGCTGACGACCGAGCTCGAGGTCGTCGAGGGCATGCAGTTCGACCGCGGCTACATCTCCCCGTATTTCGTCACGAATGCGGAGAAGATGTTCGCCGAGCTCGAGGATCCATACATCCTGCTGCACGAGAAGAAGCTCTCGGGCCTGCAGTCGATGCTGCCGCTTCTCGAGGCCGTCGTTCAGTCGAGCCGTCCGCTGCTGATCATCGCCGAGGATGTCGAGGGCGAAGCCCTTGCCACGCTCGTCGTGAACAAGCTGCGTGGCGGACTCAAGATCGCCGCCGTCAAGGCGCCGGGCTTCGGCGACCGCCGCAAGGCCATGCTTGAGGACATCGCGATCCTCACGGGCGGCCAGGTGGTCAGCGAAGATCTGGGCATCAAGCTCGAGAACGTCGACCTGAAGATGCTCGGCCGCGCCAAGAAGATCACGATCACGAAGGAAGAGACGACGATCGTCGACGGCGCCGGGAAGAAGAACGACATCCAGGGCCGTTGCAGCCAGATCCGTGCGCAGATCGACGAGACCTCGTCGGACTACGACCGGGAGAAGCTGCAGGAGCGTCTGGCGAAGCTCGCGGGCGGCGTCGCGGTGATCCGCGTCGGCGGCGCGACCGAGGTCGAGGTGAAGGAGAAGCGGGACCGCGTCGAAGACGCGATGAACGCGACCCGCGCCGCGGTCGAGGAAGGCATCGTCCCGGGCGGCGGCACGGCGCTTCTGCGCGCGTCCAAGGTCCTCGACGGTCTGAAGCCCGACAATGACGACCAGCGCGTCGGCATGGAGATCATCCGCAAGGCCCTCCAGGCTCCCGTGCGGCAGATCGCCGAGAACGCGGGCGTCGAAGGCTCGATCGTCGTCGGCAAGCTCCTCGAGAGCAAGGACGCCAACTTCGGCTACAACGCCCAGACGAACAAGTACGAAGACCTTGTGAAGTCGGGCGTCATCGATCCGGTGAAGGTCGTTCGCACGGCCCTGCAGGATGCGGCCTCCGTTGCCGGCCTGCTGATCACCACCGAGGCGATGGTCGCCGAGAAGCCGGCCGAGAAGGGCTCCGCTCCGGCGATGCCCGACATGGGCGGCATGGGCGGCATGATGTAATCTGCCGTTCGGCAAACGAACGAAAAGAGCCGCCGCGGGAAACCGCGGCGGTTTCTTTTTGGGCGATCCCCAACGAATCCTGTGCCGCTTTCGAACCCGCGCTATAAAACCCCATGTCCGTTCGCGTTCCCCCGTCCGAGATCGTCGAAGCCCTGATCCGCGAGGTCACGGCGGCCGAGATCATGCCGCGCTTCGAGAAGCTCGCGCATGGTGAGCGCTGGGAGAAGCGCCCGGGTTCGGTCGTCACAGCGGCCGACGTCGCGGCCGAAAAGTTCCTCGCGGCCGAGCTTCCGAAGCTGCTGCCGGGGTCCGTCGTCGTCGGCGAGGAGATGGTCGAGGACGATCCGAAGGCGCTCGATCTCCTCGACGGGGACGCGCCGGTCTGGGTGCTCGATCCGGTGGACGGCACATCCAACTTCGCCAAGGGCAGCCCTGATTTCGGCGTCATGGTGGCGCTCGTCGTGAAGCGCGAGACCATCGCGGCCTGGATCTACCGGCCGGTGATCGATGCCATGTACGTGGCACACACGGGGGCAGGGGCGTTCCGCAACGGCGAACGGCTCCGTGTGGCTGTAGCACCCCTTAACCTCGGCGAGCTCGAAGGTTCGCTCGGCGGGCGCATGCGGCGCGACACCGACCTGCCGAAGAATTTCGCGCGCGTCACCGCGACGCGCTGCATCGCCGTCGACTACTGCTCGCTTGCTGCAGGCGACATCCATTTCGCGCACTATCGTGGAATGAGTGCGTGGGACCACGCGCCGGGCTTCCTGCTGCACGCGGAGGCGGGCGGTTTCAGCCGCTGCCTCGACGGCAAGGACTATCGCATCGGCCTGCCGGGCGAGGGCGGGCTCCTGCTCACGCCCGATGAGGCGACGTGGGAGCGGATGAAGGCGCCGATCGAGGACGCGCTCGCCAGGCTGATGGCGACCTTCAAGTAGCGGCGCTTCCCCCTTATGATGCGCGGCTGAAAAGCAATCCGGCGGAGGAGCGCAGAAGATGAGCGAGAAGAAGACGGCCGCATTCGTCGGCCTTGGGGTAATGGGCTATCCGATGGCGGGCCATCTCGCCGCCAAGGGTTTCGCGGTGCAGGTCTACAACCGCACCGGCGCGAAGGCCGCGAAGTGGACGCGCCAGCACAAGGGCACGGCGAAGAAGACGCCGGCCGAAGCGGCAGCAGGCGCCGATTTCGTGATGACCTGCGTCGGCAACGACGACGACCTGCGTTCGGTCGTTCTCGGCGAGACCGGCGTGTTCGCCGGCATGAAGAAGGGCGCGATCCTGATCGACCATACGACGACGTCGGCGATCGTCGCGCGCGAGCTCGCGGCGGAAGCGGCGAAGCGGGGCCTCGGCTTCCTCGATGCTCCCGTGTCGGGAGGACAGGCCGGCGCCGAGAACGGCGTCCTCACGATCATGGTCGGCGGTGCGGCGAAGACCTTCAAGGCGGCGAAGCCCGCGATGGAGGCCTACGGGCGCACCGTCATCCACATGGGCGCGGCGGGTGACGGGCAGCTCACCAAGATGGTGAATCAGATCTGCATCGCCGGCCTCGTGCAGGCGCTGGCGGAAGGGCTCAACTTCGCGA
>JAYOEF010000026.1:0-26508 GCA_038106605.1 Alphaproteobacteria bacterium | reverse complement strand
GGATGCCGCCGGCGGCGGCTTCGGCCGGGCGATGGCCCGGCTGGCGCTCGCCGTTCATGCGGCGCCGCGGCTCACGATCGCCCTGTCGCTGCTCTTCTCCGTCCTCTGCGGTGCCTATAGCGTCGAGAAGCTCTCGATCGACACGGATACCGCCGGGATGATCTCCGAGGATCTCCCTTTCCGACAGCGCTACAAGGCCTTCAAGGACTCCTTCCCGGATCTTTCCGACAACGTCGCCATCGTCGTCGAGACGGCGCTGCCCGATCATGCGGATGCGGCGGCGCGCACGCTCGCAGAACGGCTACGTGCCGACCGCGAGGCGTTCCCTCTCGTTTTCTCGCCCGAGACCGATCCGTTCTTCCTGAAGAACGGCCTCCTTTATCTCGAACGCGACGAACTTCAGCAGCTCTCCGACGATCTTGCCGATGCGCAGGGACTGCTCGCGAAGCTCGCCGGCGATCCGACGCTTCGGGGGCTCGCGGCCGTTCTTGCCGATGCGTTCTCGGGCAAGGGCGGGACGGACGACGCGAAGGAGGCGAGGCTCTCGGAATTCCTCGACCGGCTGTCGGCCTCGGCGGAGGCGGCAGCGAAGGGAGAGGCCGCGCCTGTCTCGTGGCAGACGCTGGTGCGCGGCGACGAGGCGAAGGGTGCGGGCGAAACGCGTCCCGTCGCGCGGCGCATCATCCTGACCCGGCCGAAGGTCGATTTCGCATCTCTGTCGCCCGCCGCCGAAGCGATGACAAAGATACGCACGCTCGCGCGGGAGGCCGGCCTGACGCCCGATGCCGGCGTCTCGGTCCGGCTCACGGGCGGCGTGGTCATCTCGACGGAGGAACTCGAAAGCGTCGCGGGCGGTGCAGAGACCGCGGGCCTCGTCAGCCTCGTCCTCGTCGCGGGTCTCCTCGTCTGGGGAATTCGTTCGGCGCGGCTGGTCGCCGCGATTCTTGCCGCTCTTCTCATGGGCCTCGTCTGGACGGCGGGCTTCACGACGCTCGCCGTCGGTCACCTAAATCTCGTCTCTGTCGCGTTCGCGGTCCTCTTCATCGGGCTCGGCGTCGACTTCGGCATCCATTTCGCGCTCCGCTTCCGAGAGGAGCGGCTCGGTCCGGGCGACGATGCCGCCGCGCTCGAACGTACCGGTCTTGCCCTCGGCGGCGCGCTCGGCCTCTGCGCGCTCGCCGCCGCGATCTCGTTCTTCTCCTTCGTGCCGACCGCCTATCGCGGCCTGTCGGAGCTGGGACTGATCGCGGGCGCCGGCATGTTCATCGCCTTTGCTGCCACGTTCGTCGTCATGCCCGCGGTGCTCGCGCTCCTGCCGACCCGAAGCAGGGCTTCCGCTGCGGCACCGTCGACGGCGCTCCAGCCGCACAAGGGAATCGCGATCGTGGCGTTGCTGCTCGGGCTTCTGTCCGCTGGCACCGTGCCGTTCGCGCGCTTCGATCTCGATCCGATCAAGCTGCGCGATCCGGCGACGGAGTCGGTGCGCACTTTCCGCGATCTCGCCGCGACGCCGGGCGCCTCGCCCTACACCATCGAGGTGCTCGCGGATTCGCTTTCCGGCGCCTACGAGCTTTCCGCGAAGCTCCGCGAGCTGCCCGAGGTCGACAGCACGGTCACGGCCGCGGATCTGGTGCCGCGAAACCAGGACGCGAAGCTCGCGATCATCGAAGACCTGTCGGTGTTTCTCGCACCGCTGCTCGTCGCAGGAAAGACGCCGCCCCCAGAGGATGACGGCGCACGAACGGCGGCCGTCACCGCGATGCGTGCAGCGCTCGCGCGCGATGCGGCCGCGCCGGTCGCGACGGCGGCGAAACGTCTCGACGCGGCCCTTGCCGCACTTTCCGACGACGCCGCGCGGCGGCGCTTCGAGGGTGCGGTCTTCCTTTACTTCACGCCGCAGATCGAACGGCTCAAGACGGCCCTCGATGCCCGGCGGGTGGCGCTCGCCGACCTGCCCTCCGAGATGCGCGACCGTTATCTCTCGGCCGGCGGGCGGGCGCGGGTCCAGGTCTATCCGCGCGACAACCTCGAGGACCCGGAGGCCCTTGCCCGTTTCGTCGAGGCGGTGCGCCGGATCGCTCCCGACGCGACCGACAGCCCGGTCGAAATCCTCGAAGCCGGACGCGCAGTGGTCGGCGCCGTGACCACGGCGGCTCTCATTTCGATCGTCACCGTCACGCTGATGATCTTCGCGGTCCTGCGCTCCGTGCGCGATACGCTGCTCGTGCTCATCCCGCTGCTGCTCGCGGCGCTCTACACCGTCGCCGCGACCGTGCTTTTCGACATGCCGTTTAACTTCGCCAATGTGATCGTGCTGCCGCTCCTCATGGGGCTTGGCGTGGCGAGCGGCATCCATCTCGTCTCCCGCGCCCGCGAGGAGCGCTCGGGCAGCGCGGCCTTCGCCAGTTCGACGCCGCGCGCCGTGGTCTTCAGCGCATTGACCACCATCGCATCCTTCGGCAGCCTCGCGATATCGAGCCACCGGGGAACCGCGAGCATGGGAGAACTGCTGACGCTGTCGATCGCGCTGACGCTCGTCTGCACCCTCGTCGTGCTGCCGGCTCTGATGCGTCTCTGGCCCGCCGCGGAGACGCCGAAGTGACCGATCCCGCCCGCGAACGGTCGAAGCCCTACGATCAGGCGATCTGCGCCGTCCTCGTCCGTCCCCTCGTCAACTCTCCGGTCACGCCCAATCACGTCACGACGGTGAGCCTGCTCCTGAGTCTATGGGGATCGGTCCTGTTCGCCTGGGGAGAGGGCGCCGCGCCGCTGTGGGCGGCGGCCCTGATCACCGTCGCCCGCTTCATCGATCACATGGACGGCGAGCTCGCACGGCAGAGCGGGAAGAGCTCGAAATTCGGAGCGTTCTACGACTCGGTTACGGGAAGCGTTTCCTACGGCACCATGTTCCTCGGCATGGGATACGCCGAATGGAAACACGGCGCACCTGACTGGGCGTTCGCGCTCGCGATCGTCACCATGGCGTTCATCGCGATCAACATGATCCTCCAGTTCCGCGTCGAATTCCGCACCGGTATATCCCCCGACCCCTACCCACGCATCGGCCGCTTCGAGGTCGAGGACGGTATCTACCTGATCTTGCCGATCGTCTGGCTGACCGGCACCTGGGGCCTCTTTCTCGTCGGCACCGTCGGCACGCTGATCTTTACGGTGATCAGCATGCGCGGCCTCGTTGCCGAGCTCGGAAAGCCGCCGAGGGACGCGGCATGAAGGCGCTGGTCACCGGAACGTCGGGTTTCGTCGGCTCCGCCGTCGCGCGGCGACTGAAGGACGCCGGCCACGAGGTCCGCGTGTTGATGCGCCCATCGAGCGACCGCCGCAATGTCGGGGGTCTCGACGTCGAGATCGTCGAAGGCGATCTGCAGCGGCCGGAAACGCTCGGGCCCGCTGTCTCCGGCTGCGACGCGGTCTTCCACGTCGCCGCCGATTACCGGCTGTGGGTGACCGACCGCGGTGAGTCCATGTACCGGGCGAACGTCGGCGGCACGCGCGACCTGATCCGGGCGGCGATGGAGGCGGGGGTCTCCCGCTTCGTCTATACCAGTTCGGTCGCGGTCCTGAAGATCTCGCCCGACCGGACGCCGGCCGACGAGACCGCCTTCGCGACGCTCGACGACATGGTCAGCCACTACAAGAAATCGAAATTTCTCGCCGAGGAGGAGGTCCGCCGCCTCGTGAGGGAGGAGGGCGCTCCGGTCGTCATCGTCAACCCGTCGGCCCCGTTCGGGCCGCGTGACATCAAGCCGACGCCCACCGGCCGCATCGTGCTCGATGCTGCGAAGGGGCGGATGCCCGCTTATCTGGATACCGGCCTGAATGCCGTACATGTCGCCGATGTCGCCGAGGGGCACCTGCTTGCGTACGAGCGCGGGCGCATCGGCGAGCGCTACATCCTCGGCGGGGAGAACCTCAGCCTCCGCGACATCATCGCAACCGTGACCTCCTATGTCGGCCGTTCCGGCCCGCGCATCCGCCTGCCGCGCCGCCCGCTGTTTCCCATCGCCTGGGCCGCGGAGCTCGGCGGGCGGATCAGCGGGCGCGAGCCGCCGATCACGCTGGACGCGCTCCGCATGGCGGCGAAGCACATGTACTACTCCTCGGACCGCGCGCGGTCCGAACTCGGCTACGCTCCGCGTCCCGCGGCGGAAGCGCTGACCGACGCGGTCGACTGGTACCGCGCGCACGGATACCTGCCCGCCTGACGGCGCGGGCTACCTGCTCGTCCGGTTTCGTTCGCAGGCGAAGCAGTTATAATCGGCGGCTAAACACGCGAGGGAACCGACATGAAGTGCTTTCTCTTCCACCTGATGCCCTATGCCAACCTCGACCTCGACTACGACAAGAAATACAAGGCGTCGTGGGTGGTCTACCCGAACTCCAACTTCGATCCGCAGGTCGGTTTCTACCTTTACAACACTTATCTCGACGAGCTCGAGATGGGCGAGGAGCTCGGTTTCGACGGGCTCTGCGTGAACGAGCATCACCAGAACGCCTACGGCCTGATGCCGTCGCCGATCGTGCCGGCGTCGGCACTGGCGCGGCGCACCAAGACGGCGAAGATCGCCGTGCTCGGCAATGCGTTCGGCCTCCGCGAGCATCCGCTGACGCTCGCCGAGGAGCACGCGATGATCGACTGCATCACCGGCGGCCGGCTGATCAGCGGCATGGTCCGCGGGATCGGCGCGGAATACTACTCGATGGGCATGAACCCGGCGTTCAGCCACGAGCGCTTCCATGAGGCGCACGATCTCGTGGTCCGCGCCTGGACGGAGGAGGGGCCCTTCGCGTTCGAGGGCAAGCACTATCACTTCGAATACGTGAACGTGTGGCCGCGCCCGTTCCAGAAGCCGCATCCGCCGATCTGGTGTCCGTCCCAGGGCTCCCTCGAGACCATCGAATGGGCGGCGCGTCCCGACCACAAATACACATATCTCCAGACCTACAGCCCGTTCGACGCGGTGAAGAAGTACCTGCACATGTACCGTGAGATCGCGCGCGAGCGGTACGGCTACGAGGCCACGGACTCGCAGCTCGGGTGGGCGGCGCCGATCTATGTCGGCGAAACCGACGAAAAGGCGCTCGACGAGGCGCGCCCGCACGTCGAGGCGTTCTTCAACAAGTTCCTGCGGATGACGCGCGAGATGCTGCTTCCGCCGGGCTATCTCAGCCACCGGTCCTACAAGGCCGTCATGTCGGCCAAGAGCGGCAATACCACCGTCCGCACGCTCGAACAGCTGATCGAGAGCGGCGTCGTGATCTGCGGCAGCCCCGAAACGGTGCGCAAGCGCCTCGAATTCTGCCATCGCGAGGCTGGCGTCGGGAACTTCCTCGGCATGTTCCAGATCGCGTCGATGCCGCACGACATGACCGTGGCGAGCATGAAACGCTTCGCCGCCGAGGTCATGCCGGCGGTCAAGGAATTCCGCGAATCCGATAAGGTGGCGGCCGAGTAGCGCGGCTTTTTCACTGGCTCGGCGCCCCGGTCGCGGGCGTCGGCGAATTTTACAGGTGCGGGGGTGTCTCGAAAGGGGCGCCCCCGTAACTTATTGAAAATACGGAGAATTCAAATCTGGCACGGAACTTGCATATCTAGCGGCACAGGCGGGGTTTCGCCGTAAACGAATTTGAATGAGAAAGAGCGGAGTTAGAGCAATGCGTGGTTCGAAAAAGACCTTCGGTTCGATCGCCGGTTCCATCGGGGCAGTCGCCCTGGCGTTCGCGCTGACCGCGGCGCCGGCAGGCGCGGCCACGCTCACGGTCGACGGCAACCTGTCCGACTGGGGCATCACGGTCGGCGACAACAACACCAGCAACTTCTCAGCTCTCGCGGGCGATATCGGCCTGCTCGCATCCTTCACCGAGGACCAGAACGACAACGCCGGCGACAGCGGCTACCTCGGACCCAACCAGGGCGGCCAGAACTACGACGCCGAATTCCTCGGCATGGCGCTGCAGGGTTCGACCCTCTATGTCGCGATCGTGACCGGCCAGCGTCCGGACAACGGCCTGACCCGGTTCTCGCCCGGCGACATCCACCTCACGATCGACGGTGTCGAATACGGCATCGAAGTCGGCGGCGGCACGGGCGCTGCGGTCACCGAAGGCGATGCCGGCGCGACCTACAACCTCAATGGCAGCGGCTGGACCACCAGCGTCGCCGCGACGAACCCGCTGCAGACGGCCGGTTCGGTCTGGACCAACACCGACTGGATCGCCGATCCGATCGCGCCGCAGACCGATGTCCAGATGAAGATCACGGGTTCCAGCACCCAGGTCGGCACGGCGGACTACGTCTACACCGCGAATACGGTCACCAACCAGCATGCGATCATCGAGCTCGCGCTCGACATCTCCAACCTCCTGGGCGAGGACGGCGAAGGCCTGATCGGCATCTACTGGAGCCCGAGCTGCGGCAACGACGTCGTGCAGGCCCTGCACCTCGCCTCGATCCCGACCACCGAAGTTCCCGAGCCCGGCACGGCGCTCGTGTGGCCCCTCGGCGTCGGTGCGATGGCGGGCGTCCGCTACCGCAAGAAGCTGGCGCGTCGCGCCTGATACGTCCCGCAAAGGACGAAAGAATTCGGGCCGGTCTCTGACCGGCCCGTTTGCTTTTGTGTACGCGGTTCTGTGCCGGCCGGCGACCGGAACGGCGTCAGCGCGACGCGTTCCGCATCACGTGGGCGCGGTCGACGGTCATGACCGAGACTTCGATCACCTTCTGGTCGCGCAGGACGGTGAGATCGACCGGCACACCGGCGTCGCCGGAACCCCAGAGCTTCCGGTAGAGCGAGGCCAGGCCGCGGAGTTCCTCGCCGTTGACCGCGAGCACCACGTCGCCTGGCTCGATACCGGCCTTGAGGGCCGGGCCGCGCTCCGAAACCGACGTGATCAGCAGGTGCCCCATGGTCTCGACCGTATAGATGCCGAGCCACGGCCGCGGGCGGTGATCCGTCTTTCCCTTCTCGATCAGCGTTTCGAAGATCGGTTTCAGGATGTCGACGGGCACGAACATGTTGCCGGGCTGCTTGTCCGCGTTCTCGGTCTCGGCGTCCTGAACGAACAGGGAGCCGATGCCGGCCAGCTTGCCGTCGGCGCCGATCAGAGCGGCGCCCGACCAGATCGGGTGCGGCGGCTCGGTGAAGATGGCGCCCGGGATGAGATATTCCCAATAACCGGCGAACTCGCGCACGGATGAAACCGTCGCGGCGATCGCCTGCGCGGCGCCGCCGTGGGCGCCGACCGTGAGCACGTCGCCTTCGCGAACCGCGGCGGACGATCCGAGCTCGAGATGCCCGACGCCCAGATCCGATTGCGCGCGAAGCAGCCCGAAGCCGGTCTCGTAGTCGTAGGCGATGAGCTTGGCCTCGGCGACGCCGCCGATTCGGGTCCCCACGGTAATGAAATCGCATTCGTTGATCAGGTAACCGATCGTGAGCAGCAGCCCGTCCTCGGAAATCTGGACTGCGTTGCCCTCGCGCTCGGTCCCGAGATAGGACGCCGAGAACGCCGTTTCCGGACAGCGCGCCTGCAGCGGCACGACGGCCGAGAGTGCACGGTTCAGGTCGTAGGAAAGCTTGGACCGGTCGGGACGCGGCGCCCCTGCGAGCGCCGGGTGGAACAGGGATGAGATGGCGGCAGGTTTATGGCCGTTCGCGCGATCGACACCGGTCATGACGGACTAACTCCTGTTTCGACCGGGATAGCTTAGATCATTTTTTGCGCGGGGGAAAATGTTGCGGTGCAGAATCGGACGAAACGTGAACGTCATCGGCGCTCGTCCACGAAACGCGGCGCCTTGATCGACGATTCGAAGAGCCTGGCGAGCGTTCCGATCTCGAGCACGGATACGCGCGGCGAGACCTCGAAGGTCGTCTTAACCTTTCCGCCAAGCATGTCGGCGACGGCGGCAGCGTCCTCGCCGCGCTTCACTTCGATACGGACCTCGAGCGTCTCGATGCCGCTGCCGTCGGTCACAAGCACCGCCTGAAAGTCGTTCACGGGCGGCATGGCGAAAACGAAGTCCTCGAATTCGGCATGGTTGATGTTGACGCCGCGGATCTTGAAGAAGCCGGTGGTACGATTGGCATGCTGGATCATCGGGAACAGGCCGGCATAGGGTCCGGCGCTCGCGCCCTGCTCGACGAGGCGGACGAGGTCGCCCGAGTTCCACCGCAGGAATGGCGTCGCGTGGTTGGTCCAGAGCGGCGTCTGGCAGAGATGGCCTTCCTCGCCCGGGGCGACCGGCGCGCCGGTTTCCGGATCGACCACTTCGATGTGGAACATGTCGGTCCAGATGTGGATACCGTCGTGCGCGTTGCCTTCCGCTCCCATGAGACCGCCCTCGCTCATGCCGAAGACGTTGAAGACCTCGGCGTTCCAGGTGCGCGCGAGCTTTTCGCGCTTCGCGTCCGACAGCGGCTCGGCCGAGCAGACCACCTTGCGCACCGTCAGCGCATGGAGGTCGATGCCGCGTTCCTCCGCGAGGTTCGCGAGGTGGAGGGCGAAGCTCGGCATGGCGATCAGAACGGTCGGTTTCAATGTGCGGATGAGTTCGAGCTGCGCCGCCGATGGCACCGCATTGCCGGCGCCGATCCATGCCATGCCCACGCCGAACTGGTGCGCAGCGCGCGCCCATCCCTGGCCGGCGGGATGGATGCCGAGGGGGAACGACATGTGGCACAGGTCGCCCGGCCCGATGCCCATCGCCGGCAGCGACCGGCCCCAGGTGACGAAGCCGTATTCCACGTCGCGGAACGTGCGCGGATAGAACACCGGCGTTCCGGTCGTTCCGCCCGAGCGCCAGTATTCGGCGATGTCGGCGGGCGGCGCGATGCAGAACGTCTCCATGAAGCCCGCATGGTCGTAGGTGCGGAGGATGTCCTTGTCGACGATCGGAATGCTTTGCCAGACCTCCGGATCGTCGAGCCTGCCTGCGTCGATGTGATCGAGCTTTCCCTTGTACCAGGGCGCCTGCTTCGCGCGCTCGAAGGCGATGCGCTTGCGCTCGCTCTGGATCTTTCGGACCTCGTCGCGGGAGGCGGGAAGCGGCAGCTCTACGGTCATGGCACTCTTCCTCAGTCGATCATGCCGGCGTTGGTCTCGAACGTATCGCGGACGCGGGCGAGAAGCTCGATCAGACGCTTCTTGTCGGCGGCGGGAATGCCGTCGAGCGCGGCGTCGACCCAGCGCGCGTGGTCGCGCGCCATCTCGTCGAACAAGGTTCTCCCGGGCGCGGTCATGCGGATCTGCTGGCTGCGGCGGTCGTGCGGGCTGGCGCGGCGCTCGATCAGCCCGTCCGCTTCCATGCGATCCAGGAGGCCCGTGATGTTGCCGCTCGAAGCCATCACCATGCCGGCGACCTCGCCGACGGTCGCCCAGCCGGATTCCAGCCGGTAGAGCTGCGAAAGTACGTCGAAGCGGCCGAGGCTTTGCCCGTAGGAACGCCGGAGATGGCCGCTGACGCCCGCCTCCACGGCCTTGCTGCATTTCATCAGCTGGAGCCAGAGACGGAGCGAGAGGAGATCCTCCCTCGTTCGGGACCTGACCGCCGTCTGCGTCGCTTTCATCCCGTACCTCCGTCGTCGGCGCGGCGTGCGCGGCCGGGTCCATTCGCGGAAATCTTACGCATTGACTATTAATATGTAAATATTTAACGTGTAAGATAATATTTCGGTTCGGAGAAAAGCCATGCGTATCGCAGTCGTCGGCGGCGGACCGGCGGGTCTCTATTTCGCGATCCTCGCGAAGAAGGCGGACCCGTCGCATGAGATCGTCGTCTTCGAACGTAACCGCGCCGACGACACGTTCGGTTTCGGCGTCGTGTTCTCCGACGAGACGCTCGACCATTTCCTTTCCTACGATGCCGAAAGCTACGACGAGATCACGCGCCAGTTCGCCTATTGGGACGAGATCGATTTCGTCATGCACGGTGAGAAGGTGCGCTCCGGCGGTCACGGCTATTGCGGTTGCGGCCGCGCCGAACTGCTGGCGATCCTACAGCGCCGCTGCATAGCGCTTGGCGTCGATCTGCGTTTCGAGACCGAAGCCGCTGACCCAGACGACCTTTCCCGCGCGTTCGATCTCGTCGTTGCCGCGGACGGCATAAACAGCCGCATCCGCGAGGCATACGCCGACATCTTTCGGCCGGATATCGAGTGGCGCAAGAACCGCTTCGCCTGGCTCGGCACGACGAAGCCCTACGATGCCTTCACCTTCGATTTCACCGAGGATCGTCACGGCATCTGGGTGCTCGGCGCCTACCAGTACAAGCCCGGCATGGCGACCTGGGTCGTCGAGGCGCCGGAGGCCACGTGGGAAAGCGCGAAGGGCGAGGTCGCCGACCTCGCCGACGACGGAATGGTCGCCTACATGGAGCGGCTCTGGGCCGACCGGCTCGAAGGCGGGCGCTATCGCGTCGTCGCCAATCGCTCGGTCTGGCGGCGCTTCCCGATGATCCGCTGCGCGACATGGCACCACGGCAACATCATCCTCATCGGCGATGCGCTCCACAGCGCGCATTATTCGATCGGTTCCGGAACCAAGCTTGCGATGGAGGATTCGATTGCGCTGCACGAGGCGCTGCAGGCGTCCGGCACCGTGGGGGATGCGTTCGCCCGCTTCGAGGCCGCGCGCCGCGACGAGGTCGAGAAGATGCAGCACGCGTCCGAGGTCTCGGTGATCTGGACCGAGGAACCGCGGCGCTACTGGTCGATGGCGCCGATCCAGGGGGCGTTCTCGATGCTGTCGCGCTCGAAGCAGATCACCTACGAGAATCTCCGGATGCGCGATCCCGGTTTCATTGCCGCCGTCGACCGCTGGTTCGCGGGCACGGTCCGCGCCGCCGGTCACGCGCTCGCCGGGAACGCCGCGCCCGCCCCCATGTTCACCCCGTTCCGGCTGCGCGGCATGACTCTGCCGAACAGGGTCGTCGTCTCGCCGATGGACATGTACTCGGCCGAGGACGGGATGCCCGGCGAATTCCATTACGTCCACCTCGGTTCGCTCGCGCTCGGCGGCGCCGGGCTCGTTTATTCGGAGATGGCCTGCGTGTCCGCCGAGGGCCGCATCACGCCCGGATGCACCGGGCTCTACGACCCGGCGCACGTCGCGGGCTGGAAACGGATCGCCGACTTCATTCACGAAAACTCAGATGCGAAATTCTGTCTCCAGATCGGCCATGCCGGGCGCAAGGGCTCCACCCGGCTCGGTTGGGACGGGATGGACGAGCCGCTGCCGTCCGGGAATTGGGAGGTGATCGCGCCGTCAGCCGTTGCCCACAAGCCCGGCATGTTGGTCCCCCGCGAAATGACGCGCGCCGACATGGATCGTGTGCGCGACGATTTCGTCCGCGCTACCCTCTATGCTCTCGAAGCCGGTGCCGACATGATCGAGCTGCATGCGGCGCACGGCTATCTGCTGTCGAGCTTCATCACGCCCGTCGCGAACAGGCGGACCGACGACTATGGCGGGTCGCTGGAGAACCGGTTGCGCTATCCGCTCGAAGTCCTCGACGCGGTCCGCGCCGTCTGGCCGGCGGATCGCCCGATCTCGGTGCGCATCTCGGCGACCGACTGGGTCGGCGAAGCGGGGGTCACTGGAGACGAAGCCGTCGAGATCGCCCGGGCCTTCGCGGCGCATGGCTGCGATCTGATCGACGTCTCGGCCGGTCAGACCACGCCAGATGCGAAACCCGTCTACGGGCGCATGTTCCAGACGCCGTTCTCCGAACAGGTCCGGAACGAGGCGGGGATCCCGACCATCGCGGTCGGCAACATCACCACCGCGGATCAGGTGAATACCATCGTCGCGGCGGGCCGCGCCGACCTCGTCGCACTGGCCCGGCCGCATCTCGCCAATCCGCATTTCACGCTGGAGGCGTCCGCGTGGTACGGCCACCGGCCGCAGCGCTGGCCGATTCAGTACGAGGCGGGGAAGGAGCAAGCCTTCAGGCTCGCAGCGCGCGAACGGGAGGAGGCAGATGCGCTCCGCCGTGCCGCAGCACCCACGAGCCATCGCGAACGGGCTTGAGCTAGGCTTCGACGACCTCGAACAGGCCGCTTACCGGATCGAACCAGTGGAGCGTCGCCTCGCCGATCGAAAACCAGGCGCCGTGAAGCGACAGGCGTCCTTCTGCGATGGCGCGCTCCACGAAATCGAACGTCCGCAGGTTCTGGAGCGAGAACAGGATGCCGTAGCGCTCGAGGGCGCGCTGGCGCTCTTCCGGCGTGGTGTCCGCGCGGTCGGCGATGACGCGGTCGCGCAGGGGCGACAGGAGCTCGACCCAAGGGCCGATGAACTGGCCCGGCGGCGCGGTATCGGTGGACGCGAGCGAGGCGGCAACGCCGCCGCAGAGACCGTGGCCCATCACGACGATGTTCTTCACACGCAAGACCTCGACAGCGAACTCGATCGCCGCGGACGTGCCGTGATAGCCGGCGTCGGGCTGGCTCGGCGGCACCAGTGCCGCGACGTTGCGGATCACGAACATCTCTCCCGGCGCCGCTGCGAAGATCGTCGCCGGGTCGCATCGGCTGTCCGCACAGCCGATGATCATCGTCTCCGGAGACTGGCCGGCCGTGAGCTCGCGATATCGCGCCTCTTCGGCAGCGAAGCGATCGGAGCGGAAACAGCGGTAGCCTTCGATGAGGGCGTCTGGAAGCATGCGGCTGCGTGGCCTTCGTCTGAATGGTCGTCTGAATGGTCGTTGGGCGGTTCGTTCGCTGGCGGAGCCGACAGCGGGACAGCGATTCCCCTATACTTGCAACATCGAGGAACGCGAGGGAACCCATGCACCGTAAAGAAACCGTCGTCATCAAAGGCAGCCCGATGGAAATCCTGATTTTCGAGCCGCCCGGACCCGGACCGCACCCCGGCATTCTCGTCGCCCAACACCTTCCCATCGCGCATGCCGGTCTCGAAAAGGATGCGTTCACCCTCGATGTCGGCGAGAGGCTGGCGGCGGCGGGATATGTCAACGTCACGCCATGGGTGTTTCACTGGTGGGAGCCCGAAACCGACCTCCAGATCAAACGCGACGAGTTCCGCGACGACCTGTGTCTTCTCGACATGCAGGCGGGCTACGACCTTCTTGCCGCCATGCCCAATGTCGATGCCGACCGGATCGGCGTGATGGGCCACTGCTGGGGCGGCCGGGTGAGCTGGCTCACGGCCTGCCACAACCCGAACCTCAAGGCGCTGGCGACGCTCTACGGCGGTCGCATCAAGCTCGGAATGGGTGAGGGCGCCGTACCGCCGATCGAGCTCGCGGCCAACATCCCCTGTCCGGTGCTCGGGATCTTCGGCAACGAGGACCAGAACCCGTCGCCCGCCGACGTCGACGACCTCGACGCGGCGCTGACGAAGGGCGGCGTGCCGCACATGTTTCACCGGTACGACGGGGCGGGTCATGGCTTCCAGGATTTCGTCAATCCGGATCGCTTCCGGGCCGAACAGGCGGCGGACGCGTGGGACAAGGTGCTCGGCTTCCTCGGCGAGCGGCTCCGGCCCGGAAGTTAGCGCTTTCTCTCCTGCCAAACAGGGCGACGGATGAAACCGTCGTTCCGAGTGTTTACGTAGGCCCGTACCGGGCTTCGAACAGGAGAGGATCCCCAAGATGAACAGACTGGCATACCCGCTCGCGGTGGCCTGCATCGCGCTCGCGGCGCCGCAGGTTGCGTCGGCCCAGACGGCCGCGGACATGAGCTTCTTCGTTACCAGCGTTGGGTCGGGCAAGGGCGCCGACCTCGGCGGACTCGCGGGCGCCGACGCGCATTGCGCGAAGCTCGCCTCGACCGCGGGTGCTGGCGGGAAGGCATGGCACGCGTATCTGAGCGCCGACGCCGCGGACGGCAAGCCCGCGGTCAATGCGCGCGACCGCATCGGCAACGGCCCGTGGAAGAACGCCAAGGGCATGGTTATCGCATCGAGCGTCGCCGATCTGCATGGGGCGACGAACAAGCTGACCAAGGACACGGCGCTAAACGAAAAGGGCGAGGTCATCAACGGCCGCGGCGACAAGCCCAATCGCCACGATATCCTCACCGGTTCCGATGCGAACGGCATGCTGGTTGCCGGCAAGACCTGCAGCAACTGGACGAGCAGCGCCCAAGACGGCACCGCGTTCGTCGGCCATCACGACCGTATCGGTCTCCGTGACGATGCGCCGTCGAAGTCCTGGAACGCCTCGCATCCGTCGCGCGGCTGCAGCCAGGACAAGCTGAAGGCGTCCGGCGGCGACGGGCTGCTTTACTGCTTCGCTGCGAACTAGTCGCGCGGCGGTTTCCGGGGATCGGGCGTTGGGGCATTCCGGCGCCCGATTTTCATCGGGCCGCCGTATTCGGTGCGGCTGTGGGGCGGAACCCTAACGGCCGGACGGCATGAAGTTGAGGCCGACGAGCACCGCAACGCCGATCACCAGCAGTGCGACCAGCGGAAGGACAAGATTCGCTTTTTTCTTCGGCGCCGCCGCGGCAGGTGTGTGCTTCTGTTTCCAGCCACCGGCCGCGTTGCCGTCGAACCCGCCGTTGGCGGCCTTCGGGGCCGGCCGCTGCGCGGCGCCCTTGGGGTCCGGGCTATTGCCGCCGTCCGCGCGAAAGATTGTGCGCGTTGCCGTCTGGTTCGACATCTGGTCGTAGTCTTCCTCGATCACGCGGATCGTGGTGTACCGGTTCGCCGTCTGCGCGCGGCGCGCTTCCTGGAGAGCTGTTTCCTGGTCGTCGAAGACCGAGTCGATCTTCCACTTCCCGTCTTTCAGGGTGTGCAATTCGTATGATTTCATCGCCGCTCTTCACCGTCCTGCGGATGCTCCGGGGCGGGCAACCCGGGAACCGCATCCATTCCCCGCCGACGTTCGAGTCGTCCAAGGCGGGCTGTGATTGCCATCGTCTACCGCCCGCAATGTCGCGGACAGGACAAATGTTATGCTTTGCGGTTAACAAGTGATTAATTTCGGATAATTCCGAAAAACTCGCGTGTCTTCGGCGCCAAAGATTTCCTTCGACTTTCCGACAGTCCTTTCCTTTTTGTGGGTTCTCGCCGTACCCCGCATCCGATGTGCCGCGATCTTCTCGCAATCGTGCCGAAGAGAGGTTATTCGCGTATGCAGGGATTTGCGAACGGGCCGAAAATCCTCGCAATCCGGCTGCTCCTGCCGTCAGACGATCGGCGCATCGAGCGTGTACCGGCGTTCGGGATCCTCGATCTCGAGAACCCATATATCCGGGTCGAACCTGCATTCGCGGTCGACGAGGATATCCGCGGCATCCCGGTCGAGCGGAGCAGGTCCGCCGAGGCGGCGCCAACCCCGTCTCCCGTCGTCGAGGATCGTCCGTGCAAACAGCTCGCAGGTTCCGTTTCGCAGGTCGCGCCGGATGATCACCTGTCCGGCGTCCGGATCTCCCTTCCGGCCGATGGCAGCGGGAATGAAGGAAATGTCGCAAAGCCGGATCTGTGCGCGGATCCAGAGATCGGTCTTGAGCCTGGGTTCGGTCATGGGCGGAGCTTAGACGATCGGTCGCCATGGGGAAGCCCTTGGCTGCGGGCGCCGCAAGAGGTTATGACCTTGACCATTGGCAGAAGTGATCCGGGGCCGCCGTCGGTGCGTAAGAGCAAAGAAATCTGTCGGAACGTACGATGTTCGCTCTTCAGCGCTCTATGGTCCCGACGCATGTCGGGGCGCTCGACCGGCGCGCGAGCAAGTTTGCGGAGCGGCCGGCGAGGGGTGGCGCGCGCCCTCGGGCGGAGGCAGGCGTGAGCCCGGTGCCGGGGCAGGCATCGGATGGCGAACGCTTTGCCGCGCTGGTCGCAGCCGTGGCCGCGCAGGCGGACAGGACGGCATTCGCCGAGTTGTTCGCCTACTTCGCGCCGCGGGTGAAATCCTTCGCCCTCCGTGGCGGGGCAGACCCCGCAACTGCGGAGGAGATCGCGCAGGACACGCTTGCCATCGTATGGCGCAAGGCAGGCAGCTACGATCCCTCGAAGGCGGCGGTATCGACCTGGATCTTCACGATCGCACGCAACCGGCGCATCGACCTGATCCGACGCGAGGGCCGGGCGGAACTCGACCCCGACGATCCGGGTCTAGCGCCCGCGCCTGCTCCGACGGGAGATGCCGTCGTGGCGGCGCGCCAGACGACCCGCCTTGTCCGGGATGCGGTCGACGGATTGCCGGACGAGCAGCGCGAGGTTCTCGAATTGGCGTTCTTCGGCGATCGCACCCACCCGGAAATCGCCGAGGCGCTGGGACTGCCGCTCGGAACGGTAAAGTCGCGAATCCGTCTCGCCCTCGGAAAACTCGAGACGGCCCTGAAAGGAACCCTGTCGTGACGATCGCCCATCATCCAGAGGATACGCTCCTTCTCGATCACGCGGCGGGAACGCTCGACGAAGGCGCCGCACTCGCGGTCGCAGTACATCTCACGTTTTGCGCCGAGTGCAGGGCCGCCGTCACGCGTATGGAAGCGCTCGGCGGTGCACTCCTCGACGATATCGCGCCCGTCGCCGTGGGACGCCAGAGCCTCGACGCGGTCTATGCGCGGATCACGCGCATGGAGAGCCGGGAAGCGACCGGCCTGCTGACGGAAACGTCCGCGGAGCGGGCAGATCCGCTTCCGGCGCCGCTTCGCCCCTATGCCCGCGGCGGTCTTCGGTCGCTCGCCTGGCGGCGGACGGGCCGCATCCGCGAAGCCCGGCTGGGGCTCGCGGCCGCCGGTCCGTGGCGTGCCTCGCTCATCCGAATGTCGGCCGGCGCCGCGGTTGCGGCCCACACGCACGGCGGCACCGAATATACGGTCGTCCTCCAGGGCGGATACACGGACGAAACCGGAAGCTACGCGCCCGGCGATTTCGCGCGCGCAGGCCCCGATATAGGCCATCGGCCCTGTGCAGACCCTGGCGAAGACTGCATCGTACTTGCTGTTCAGGATGCGCCGGTCCGTTTCACCGGACCGCTGATGCGTTTTCTCAATCCCGTGTTGCGCTGACCGCGCGATGCCGGACGTTGCTTACCGCTCCGTCTGGATCACCGGCGCCAGCACCGGCATCGGACGAGCGCTCGCGCTCCGGCTTGCCGCCGACGGCAGCGTCGTCTGTGCCAGCGCCCGGAACGCGGCGGCGCTGGCGGCGCTCGCGGAGGAGGCGAAGACCCTCAGGGGCAGAATCATGCCGGTTCCCGCGGACGTCACCGATGCGGCGTCGGTACGCGCTGCCTGGGACACGGTTGTGGCCGCAGCAGGCGTGCCGGACCTCTGCGTCGTTAACGCCGGTGCGTTCGTGCCTGTCGAGGGGCGTACGTTCGATGCCGGTGCCGTCGCGCGCCAGTTCGACGTCAACGTGTTCGGCGTTGCGCGCACGCTCGAAGCCGCGATCCCGGCGATGGTGGAGCGCGGCAGCGGCCGAATCGCCGTGGTCGCGTCCGTCGCAGGCTATCGCGGCCTGCCCACCGCATCGGCCTACGGCGCCACCAAGGCGGCGCTGATCAATATGTGCGAGGCGCTCCGTATCGAGCTCGCACCCGCTGGGATCGTCGTTCAGGTCGTAAATCCCGGGTTTGTCGAGACGCCGATGACGTCCGGCAACGATTTTCCCATGCCGTTCCTGATGCCTGTCGAAAAGGCGGCGGCAGCGTTCCATCGCGGACTGCTCACCGACAGGTTCGAGATCACCTTTCCCAGGCGTTTCACGTGGATGTTGAAGGCACTTCGACTCCTGCCTTACAGCCTGTATCTCCCGCTTGTCTCTATCGGGACGAAGCGGCGGCGCTAGGGCCGCGCCAGCGCGATCTGCAGCGCGTCGATGTTGCCCGCGCGGAAACCGCCTTCGCAATAAGCGAGATAGAAGCGCCAGCAGCGACGGAACCGCTCGTCGAAACCGAGCGCGGCGACCCGGTCGGAGACGGTATCGAATCTCTCGCGCCAGCGTGCCAGCGTTTCGGCATAGTCGAGGCCGTAGGTGGCATCGGCGACCCAGCGGAAGCCCGCGTCTTCCGCTTCGTGCCGGAGCACGGACGGTGCCGGCAGCGAACCGCCCGGAAAGATGTGCTTCTGGATGAAGTCGGCACTTTTCCGGTAGTCCTCGTAACGGTCGTCCTCGATCACGATCGACTGCAGCGCGAAGCGGCCGCCGGGCCGCACGAGGTCGCGCACGCGGGTGAAATATCCCGGACGGTAGCCGTCGCCCACCGCCTCGATCATCTCGATGGAAACGGCATGGTCGTACGTTCCGTTGAGGTCGCGATAGTCGCACAGCCGGATATCGACACGGTCCTGCAGTCCCGCTTCGGCGACGCGCCGCGCTGCCTCGTCATGCTGCGCGCGGCTGATCGTTACCGCGGTGACGCGGAGGCCGCGCTCTCGCGCCGCCAGAAGCGCGAATCCGCCCCAGCCGCATCCGATCTCGAGGACGTGCTGGCCGGGCCGCGCATCGATCAGGTCGAGGAGGCGGCGGTACTTCTCCGACTGCGCACTCTCGAGATCGTTGGCGCCGCCCGAGAAGACTGCGGCCGAATAGGTCATCGAGGGGTCGAGCCAGAGCGCGTAGAAGTCGTTGCCGAGGTCGTAGTGCGCCGCGATGTTCTTTGCCGATCCGCGGCGCGTGTTGGGCGCGGCCGCGTGGCGGCGCCGGTCGCGGATGCGCCAGGGCGACAGCCGCCGGAAAGGACCCGGGTGCGCGGGCAGGTTTCGTGCCGCGGTCTCGATCAGCGCCGGGAGGTGGGGCGAATCCCAGTCTCCGTCCATGTAGGCCTCGCCGAACCCGACCGAACCGCCCGCAATGAACCGCGCGAGCGCGCGCCAGCGGTGGAGGACGATCGCGGCGGACGGTCCGTCGTTACCGCCCCGCAGATCGAGCGTGCGCCCGTTCGGCAGGGTCAGCGCGATGGACCCCGCCCGCAGAGGCCGGCCGGCAAGGAGCGACGCGACGCTCACTGCCCGTCGCCCCGAAGCGCCGGGAAGGAGACCTCGCCGGGCGGCGGGCCGGGCCGCCGGTGGAACCGGACGCCCCGCAGCAACGAGCGGATGGCCTGCCAGTGGATCGCGGCGATCACCTTGAAGCCCATCAGCGGAATTCCGAAGAAGAGGCGAAGGAGCGTCGCGTCTGTCAGGGGCGCCCGCGTCCCGGTCTGCGTCGCGACGAGAAACTCGCCGTCCGCGTCGTCTTCCCGGATCAGGATCGCCAGCGTCTCGCCCGGAGCCTCCGTGCGGATTCGGTACCGCGCCTTCATCCCTATCAGCGGCGAGACGTGGAAGCGCTTGTCGAAGACATGGTCGACCGGGCCGCTCCGGTCCGCTGCGACCGGCATCAGGTAGACATGCTGATCGCCGAACGTGTTCTTCACCTCGTAGAGAACGGCCCGCAGCGTGCCCGTCCGGTCGCGGCAGTACCACACCGACAGCGGATCGAAGCCGTAGCCGAAGACGCGCGGCATGCAGAGGAGGCGGACATCGGCACCGGCGTCCGGTATGCCCGCGGCGGCGAGCTGGCGGTCTATCCACGTGCGCAGTGCGCTGCCGTCGCGCGGGCCGTGGTCGCGGTCGCGCACCGAGAACAGGTTGAAGCGGTTGTGCGACAGCAGGCGCAGGCGCTTCGCGGTGTCGCCGATGCGGTCGATGTCGAGCAGCAGGCTGAACACGCGGTACCTGAACTCGTACGCGCGCGGCCGGGTGCGCCGGTGCATCACCTCGCAGACGTAGATTGCGTCGTCGCTTTCCGGCGGGGTCATGAGCGCGCTTCCCAGGGAGCCGTGACGCCGAAGTCGCGGGCCACGCGCATCGCCGACTTCAGCCCGTCCTCGTGGAAGCCATAGCCGCACCAGGCGCCGCAGAACCAGGCGCTGTTGCGGCCCTGGATGCCGTCGAGCCGCGTCTGCGCGCCGACGGCGGCGGCATCGAACTGCGGGTGCTCGTAGTCGAAGGCCGCGATGATATCGCGCGGCTCCTCCGGCGGGTCGAGCGTGACGAACAGGTTCTCAATCGCGTCGATATTCTGCAGCCGGTTCATCCAGTAGGTGACGTAGCCGCCATCCGCGCCGGTTACGTAGTTCCAGCTCGCCCAGGCCCGGCGACGCCGGGGCATGAACGTCGGGTCTCGATGCAGGACCGCGCGGTTCGGCGCATACCGGAACGCGCCGAGAACGGTGCGTTCGGCGTTGTCCGCGTCCCGCAGCATCGCCAGCGTCCGGTCGGCATGGGTCGCCATCACCAACGCGTCGTATTCCCGCACGTCCCCCGTCCCAAGTTGGAGCGCCGCCCTGTCCCCATGACGGAGAACATGGGCGACCGGCACACCGCTGTATACGCGGCCGCCGAAGTCGCGGATCAGCGCATCGACGTACGAGCGGCAGCCGCCCGAGACGGTGCGCCACTGGGGCCGCCCAAATACGCGGAGCAGGCCGTGTGCGTCGAGGAAACGGAACAGCGATGCAGCGGGGAACGCGAGGATCGAGCCTGTGGACGCCGACCAGATCGCCGCCCCCATCGGCAGCAGGTGATCGTCGCGGACCGCTCCCCTGAATCCTTCCCGGTCGAGCCAGTCGCCGAAGCTCACGTCGTCGGGCAGATCGAGCGCGGCGCGCGCGCGGGCATTGAAGCGCAGGATGTCCCCGAGCATGCCCCAGAACCGTGAGCACAGGATGTTGGCGGGCTGGGCGAATATCCCGGCGGGGCCGAGACCGCCCGCATACTCGAACGCGCCGCCGCGCGCCGAGACCGCGAACGACATGTCGCTGTCCTCGGTCGCGACGCCTAAGGTGCGGAACAGAGCGACGATATTCGGGAAGTTAAGCGGGTTGTGGACGATGAAGCCGGTGTCGACCGGAACGGTGACGCCGCCGACCGTGGCGTCCACGGTATTCACGTGGCCGCCGAGGCGCGGCGCCGCCTCGTACAGGTCGACCTCGTGGCGCCGTGCGATCAGCCAGGCGGCGGCGAGCCCGGCGATCCCGGCGCCGACGACGGCGACTTTGCGGCCGCTTTCCAGCGCCGTCACGCTGCGCTATTCCGCCGCGCGACGGGCGGCGAGGTGTTCGACGTAGACCTTCACCGAATCCTGCATCGTCCGGCTCTTGTCCATCGTCTCGCGCGTCTCGGCGGCGAACGGCGTCGAATTGAGAAGGCGGTAGATGTCCGCCGCGCCCTTGTGGAAGTTGGGCGTGACGCCGGCGGCCGCGAAGGTCGCGGAAATCTCCTCCATCTCGCCGATCCAGCGGCCCGAATCCGCGGGAAGCGCGGGAACGCGCCGTCCCATGCGCGCGAAGGCGTCCGGCTGGCTCTCGGACCACTCCTTCTCCATCTCTTCCCGGATGCCGAGCGCCTCTGCCGCGATGTAGGCCGCGGTGAGGAGCGAATCCGTTCCCTTCGAAATCGAGGCGTAGACCATCTTCACCGCCGACGCGCGGCCGATCTCGTCGCCGAGCTGGCGGATCTCCTTGCCGTTGCCGTCGAGCTCGTCCATCAGCGAGGCGCGCGGGCCGGATACGTAAAGATGCGTGATGCTCTTCGACTTCAGCGGCGCCCAGCCGATGATGCCGCCATCGATGAAATCTGCGCCCGCGTCCGAAATGACCGCCGCAATCCGCTTCGCTGTCATCGGCGAAATCGCGTTCATGTCGGCGAACGGAGGAGAGCTTCCCGCCCGTTTCATCGCCGCGGCGACGTCCTTCGCGAAGCCCTCGGCACGCTCGGGCGGCATGATCGAGAGGATCAGGTCCGCTTCCCGCACCATTGCGTCGAGGTCGGGCAGGTCGCGGAAGCCGCCGCGCTCGGCGCGCATCCGGGTCTCCGCGCCGCGTCCGGCGAGGACGGTCACGACATCCTTGCCCTGGCCGCGGATCGAGGCTCCGACGCCTTCGCCCATATCGCCGGGGCTCATCACCGCAATCGTTTCGAGCGCCATGTCGATCTCTCCCGTGTCTGTCGGGAGAGACTAACGGCTCGGAGGCGGGAGGAACAGAGCGCCGGGAAAATGCAGACAAATAAAGACGCCCGCCCGGCGGGGCGTGCCGGGCGGGCGGAGGGGGAGGACGATGCCGGCGGAGATCTGGGGGCACAGCCCCGCCGGCTTCCTCCCTGCTGCGGCTGGATCAGACGTCGCGCACTGGAAGCGCGACATAGAGATCGTTGCCGCTGCGGCTGACGAGGAGGAGCACGGCCTTGCGCTTCCCGGACACGGCCTTCTCCACGGCCTTCGCGATGTCGGCCGGCTGCTTCGCCTCCTGGCCCGATACGCGCCGGATCAGGTCGCCGGGGCGAAGGCCTTTCTCGGCCGCCACACCGTCCGGGTCGACGTCGACGATCAGCACGCCGGCCGCGCTGTTCGGCAAGTTGAACTTGGCGCGGAGGTCGCCATCGACCGATGCGAGGGTCATGCCAAGCTTGACCTTGGCGCCTTCGTCGGTGTCGACGGAGGCGATCTTATCGGTCTCCGGCATGGTGCCGATCTTTACCGTCATGCCGCGCTCGTCGCCGTTGCGGAGGACGGTGAGCTTGACGTCCGAACCCGCGGCGATCGCCGCGATCAGGCGCGGCAGCTCGCGCATCTGCTCGATGCGGTCGCCGTTGACCGCGACGATCACGTCGCCCTGGCGGAGCCCCGCCTTGGCGGCAGGGCTTTCCTCGGTCACGCCGGCAACGAGCGCGCCTTCCGGCTTTCTGAGGCCGAGGCCTTCGGCGATGTCGGGGGTGATCTGCTGGATGTTCACGCCGAGCCAGCCGCGCGCGACCTTTCCGTTCGCCTTGAGCTGGGCGACGACCTGCTTCGCCATGTTGGACGGGATCGCGAAGCCGATGCCCGCGCTCGTGCCGGACGGCGATATGATCGCGGTGTTGACGCCGATGACCTCACCCAGGACGTTGAACGTGGGCCCGCCGGAGTTGCCCTTATTGATGGCCGCGTCGATCTGCAGGAAGTCGTCATACGGCCCGGCGCCGATGTCGCGGCCGCGGGCCGAGACGATGCCGGTCGTCGCCGTGTGGCCGAGGCCGAACGGGCTGCCGAGCGCGATCACCCAGTCACCGACCTTGGCCCCGGACGAGTCGCCGAACGAGACGAACGGGAACGCCTTGTCCGACTTGACCTTGAGGAGCGCAAGATCGGTCTTCGGATCCCGGCCGACGAGCGCGGCCGACAGCGTCTCGCCGTCCTTGAGCATGACCTCGATCTGTTCGGCGCCGGCGACCACGTGGTTGTTGGTCACGACATGGCCGTCCGCGTCGACGAAGAAGCCGGACCCCATGCCCTGAACCTTCGGGGCGCGGTGCGGGCGTCCTTCGTTCGGACGGCCGAAGTCGAAGCGCCGGCCGAACTCCTCGCCGAAGAAGCGCTTGAAGGGCTCGGGAATTTCCATGCCAGGTGTCTTGTCGTCGTCGCCCGCCGCCTCGGTATGGCCGGTGACGCGGATCGAGACCACGGCGGGCGCGATGCGTTCGATGACCGGCGCGAAGCTGCCCGGAAGCGAGCGGCTTTCCATCGCGGCTGTCGGCGACGTCAGCGCCGTGGTCGCTTCGAGGCGTTTGGTCGAGAGAACGCCCCCGGCGGCACCGACTGCGGCGATCACGCCGATCGCGGCGACTGCGGAAGCGGTTCTGAGGGCGCGTTGTCTGGACATTGGAATCTCCTTTCGAATCCAAGATGAACCGTTGCCCAGGAAGATGGATGCCGCCACCTTACGGTCGCCTGTCCGCAACGTTAAATATCCGTAATGTGCGATCGCCGCGTGCTCGCCCGATGGGTACCGTACGTTGCAGCGCGGCGCCGCGTCGGGGGCCCTGAGCCTAGTTTTCCCTTTTTCGCGCGCGGCCGCCCTGCTACCAAAAAAGCAAATAAATAAACCCCGCATACCCATAGGGAGGGTGCATAGATGACAATTACCCGGAATATCGGCCGGCGGAGCTGGCTAAAGGGAACGGCAGCAGCGGTCGCCATGGTGGCGGGCGTCGGCCTCGCAGTTCCGGCCCAGGCGGCCGATCCGCTCAAGATCGGTTTCGGCATGGCGCTCACCGGCGGTCTCGCCGGTGCGGGCAAGGCAGCGCTGATCGCGATCCAGATCTGGGCCGACGACGTGAACGCGGCCGGCGGCATCATGGGCCGCAAGGTCGAACTCAAGTATTACGACGACCAGACCAACCCGGCGACAGTGCCCGGCATCTACACGAAGCTCCTCGACGTCGACAAGGTCGACTTCGTCGTGTCGGGCTACGGCACGAACCTCATCGCGCCGGCAATGCCGATCGTCATGCAGCGCGGCCTCGTGTTCCCGTCGCTGTTCGGCCTCGCCGCGAACGAAAAGTTCAAATACAAGAACTACTTCCAGATCATGCCGGCCGGACCCGAGCCGCTGACCGACTGGTCGAAGGGCTTCTTCGACGTCGCGATGGCCCAGAACCCGAAGCCGACGACGATCGCGCTCGTCGGCGCCGACGCCGAATTCTCGCGCAATGCCGTCAAGGGCGCGCGCGAGCACGCGAAGAAGCTCGGCCTCAAGATCGTCTACGACCAGACCTATCCGCCCAAGACAGCGGACTACACCCCGATCGTCCGTGCCATTCAGGCGCGGAACCCCGACATCGTGTATGTCGGCTCCTATCCGCCCGACTCCGTCGGCATGGTCAAGGCCGTGACGGAAGTCGGTCTCAAGACCAAGATGTTCGGCGGCGGTATGGTCGGTCTCCAGTACGCGTCGATCCAGACCGCGCTCGGGCCGAAGCTCAACGGCATCATCAACTACGATTTCTGGGTGCCGGCGCCGACGCTGAAATTCAAGGGTGTCGAGGCGTTCCTCGCGAAGTACCAGAAAGCGGCCGAAGGGCAGGGCGTCGATCCGCTCGGCCACTACCTGCCGCCCTACGCCTACGGCTAAATGCAGGTTCTGGCGCAGGCGATCGAGGGCGCGAAGAGCACCGATCACGCCAAGGTCGGCGACTACATGCGGACGTCCGAGTTCGACACCGTCGTCGGCAAGGTCCGCTTCGCACCGAACGGCGAATGGGCGAAGAGCCGCGCGCTGATGGTCCAGTTCCAGCACATCGAGAACAACGACCTGAAGCAGTTCGAGAAGCCGGATTCGCGCGTCGTGCTGTACCCGGCCGAGTGGAAGTCGGGCGACGTCGTATACCCGTATTCCAAGTAGGCATTCACGCCAAAAAAGAGCCCGCAACGGGCCGCAAAGCAAACTGAGGCGTCATCCCGGCTTCGGCCGGGATGACAATTTCGCCTCGCAACAGGGCTGCATCTTGTGTTCACCTACGATCTCCTGCTGAACGCGATCGTCGCGGGCGTGCTGCTCGGCGGCTTCTATGCCGCGGTAAGCCTCGGACTGGCGGTATCGTTCGGCCAGCTCGACATCGTCAACATCGCGCATCCGGCGTTCGTCATCCTCGGCTCCTACATCGCCTACATGTGCAACAGCAACTGGGGGCTGGACCCGATCCTGATCGGCGTCGTCTTCACGCCGGTCTTTTATTTCATCGGTGTCGGCGTCTACCGGATCTATTACGAAAGCTTCGAAAAGAAGGGCGACGAGGCGTTGCGCGGACTTGCCTTCTTCTTCGGCGTCATGTTCATCATCGAAGTCGGCCTTATCATCATCTACGGCGTCGACTTCCGCTCGGTGACGACGTCCTATACCGGCCAGAACTGGCAGATCGGACCGGTCGGCATCCCGACGCGCATGTTCGTGCCGTTCTGCGTCGCCATGGTCATGTTTCTGGCCGTCTATCTCTACATGTCGCGCACCTTCAACGGCCGCGCGATCATGGCGGTGGCGCAGGACCGTCTCGCACTCCAGCTGATGGCCGCCGACCCCGTGAAGATCAAGCAGCTCGGCTTCGGCATCGGCATCGCGACCACGGCGCTCGCCGGCGCGCTGATGATCATCATCATCCCGGTCGAGCCCTCGATCGGCCGTCTCTACATCGGCCAGGTGTTCGCCATCGTCGTGCTCGCAGGGCTCGGGTCGATCCCCGGCACGCTGCTCGCCGCGATGATCCTCGGCGTTGCGGAGAGTTTCGTGTCGACTTTCTTCGGCCCGTCCTGGGCCCCCGCCGTCGCGTTCGGCATCCTGCTCCTCGCGTTGGCGTTCCGCCCGCAGGGCCTGTTCGGTCGGTGAGGCGGCGATGAAGCTCAATTCATTCTGGCTCTGGGCCGCAATCATCGCCGCCGTCGGCGCGGCGGAGACCGTTTTCGACCTGTTCGCAGTAAACACGTTCTTCTTCTTCGCCGGCTACGTCGTCCTTCAGTACGTCGTGCTGGCGACGGCGTGGAACATCATGGGCGGCTACATGGGCTACGTGAACTTCGGCTCGGCCGGGTTCTTCGCCGTCGGCGCCTATTCGTCGGTGGTCATGTACAAGCTGATCGAGGCACCGCTGTTCGTCATGATCCCGATTTCCGGCATCGTGTGCGGGCTCCTCGGTCTCGGGATGGGCTACCTCACGCTCCGGCTGCGCGGCGTGTTCTTCGCGATCGCGACGCTCGCCATGGCGGTCGTCCTCGAGACGC
>JAYOEF010000025.1:0-27783 GCA_038106605.1 Alphaproteobacteria bacterium | reverse complement strand
AGCCCGTTCCGATCATTGCGATGCGCATGGGTTACTCCCGACTCAATCGGCGGCGTTCGCCGCGTAGGTCTTCAGAATCGTCTTAATCTGGGGGGCGAGATCGGGGCGAGCCAGCGCAAAGGCGACGTTCGCCTCGAAGAATCCCGCCTTGTCGCCGCAGTCGAAGCGCGTGCCCTCGAAACGGAGACCGTGGAACGGTGCCTCGCCGATCATGCGCGCCATCGAATCGGTAAGCTGTATCTCGCCGCCGCTGCCGCGCTTCTTCTCCTCCAGATACCCGAACACCTCGGGCAGGAGGATGTAGCGGCCGATGATGCTGAGGGTCGAGGGCGCATCCTCGGGCTTCGGCTTTTCGACAAGGCCGCGGATCGAGGCGAGCCGTCCGTCGTCCGATTCGACGTCGAGGATGCCGTAGCGGCTCGTGTGCTCGCGCGGTACGTCCATCACCGCGACGACGTTGCCGCCGGTTTCCTCGTAGACGTCGATCATCTGGCTCAGGCACGGCGTCGTCGCCATCACGAGGTCGTCTGCGAGGAGTACCGCGAAGGGCTCGTCGCCCACCAGTTCGCGGGCGCACCAGACGGCGTGGCCGAGGCCGAGCGGATCCTGCTGGCGCGTGTAGGCCACGCGGCCGGGTTCGAGCACCGGGAAGTTGATCGCCTTGAGCTCGGCCGCCTTGCCGCGTTCCGACAGCACCTGGCGCAGTTCGAAGCTGTAGTCGAAATGGTCCTCGATCGCTGCCTTGCCGCGGCCGGTGACGAAGATGATCTCCTCGATGCCGGCGGCAAGCGCCTCTTCCACCGCATACTGGATCAGCGGCTTGTCGACGACGGGAAGCATTTCCTTCGGCATCGCCTTGGTCGCCGGCAGGAACCGGGTGCCGAGGCCGCCGACCGGGAATACCGCTTTTCTTACCTTCTGGGTCACGGACGTGCCTTTTTTCTTTCCGCCCCGGCGTCGCTGCCGGGCGCGATGGAATGCCGCGATCCGCGGCCCTGCGGGCGCGCCGCTTTGTGCCATGCGCACAGGGCCGATGCAAGCAGACGTGCGCCCCGCGGGACGTTCTGCGGACAGTGCAACGACGCCTCGGGCTGGCGGACCTCGGCTTCGCGTCGCGTCGCCGCAAGGCCTGAACCCTCCCTCAGTCGTTCGGAAGCAGAACGTCCTTGGCCAGGTTGATCTGAGCGGCGAGCCACGTCGACCCGCCGCGGTCGGGGTGGTTGAGCTTCAGCAGCCTGCGATGGGCGTCGCGTATCTCCCGGTCCGTCGCTCCGGGCTTCAGACCCAGGATCTCATACGCTTCGGCCGCGGTCATCGATCCGCCCGACGGACGCGTCGGCCCGTCGCTTCCCGCCTGCGCGCCTTCATCGGCACCCTCGCGCCAGGCGGCGCCGTACATCCGGTCGAGATAGGATTCGAGAACCTCGGCCGACTGCGGATCGTTCACCCGGCATTCGCGAAGGAGATCGAGAAGCTCCTCCTCCGAAAGCTCTTCGAGGGTCCGCCCGCGGTAGGCGCCCTCGAGAACGGTGCCTTTCAGGATGCCGGAATCGTGCTCGAGCGTCATGCGGAGCCATGCGGTCTCGATGTTCGAGGTACGGCCGGGCGACGGGTGGCGCATGCTGCCGAGCCCCTGACGGAGGTTCTTCCATAGAAAAATCAGCGGCATCAGCAGAAACAGCCAGCCAAATGCCCCCAGTCGGCCCGATGCGGCGGTCACCGCAATCATGACGAACACGCCGACCGTGATGGCGATCCCCACCAGGCTCGTCAAATTGATCGGGCCACGAATGCGCAGTCCCCGGAAAATGAGGTAACCGCCGATCAGGACCGAAAGACCGAGGAGGAAATAGGGCATGCCGGCTAGCGGATCTGCGACGTGATCAGGCGCGCCGCGCCGCCGCCCTTGCGGGAGAGGTCCTCGAGCGCGACGCGTCCGCCGGCCGCGAACACGGCAACGGCGGCGAGAAGGTCGCGAAGCTGCCGCGCCGACGACAGGTCGAAGCGGCAGTGCGCGCCGCCGGTCAGCCTCGCTATCTGGCCGAAGGCGTTCGCCGCGATCGGATTGTCGCCCTCCTGGAACAGGAATGCGGGAACCCCGCGCACGCCGAGTTCGCCCGCCGCATCGCAGACCGCGTCGATATCCTCCTCGAAACAGTCGCCGACGAAGACGAGCGCGTTCACCCGCCGCGCCTCGGTCTCGCGGATCGCATGACGCAGCACCTTGCGGATCTGGGTCTGGCCGCCGAGGCAGCGCACCTTGACCATGCGTTTCACGAGCTCGTCGGCCGTGGCGAGCCACGGCGTCGACTTGCATTCGCCGTACCCGCGGTAGAACACGAGCTGGACCTCGAGCCCGCCGAGGCCGTCGGTCGCATGGAACATGTCGGCCTGGAGATGGGACGCGCGGTCCCAGGTGGGTTCGCGGCTCGCGGTCGCATCCATCGCGAAGACCAGCCGGCCGCACTCGCCCGGCTTCCGGATCGCGGGGGTCGCGGCGACCTTGGCGAGGAAGTCCGCCACGTCCTTCGTCCCCGACCGGGCCGGAAGATCGCTTTTCTTGACGTCGTTTCGGGCCATACCGCCGCTCTCGCCATCTGGGGTCTGAATGATAGCAAAATCGAATTAGATATAGTCATGCGGGCGGGCAGGAACACCACTTTGCTCGGTGTCGCGGCATCACTGCCCCGGCGGGTCTTTATCCGGCACCGCAACGAAGCCATGATCACCGGAGCGCCCCGTCGCCCGACCGACCTGACCTCTTCTCAAAGGAGCCGCCCGATGCCCACGACCGTCCCCGGCCCCGACGGAAAGCCGCGCTGCGGCTGGTGCGCCGCCGCTCCCGAGTTCTTCGCCTATCACGATGCCGAATGGGGCTTCCCGGTCGACGACGACCGCCGGCTGTTCGAGAAGCTATGCCTCGAAGGCTTCCAGTCGGGCCTCAGCTGGCGGACGATCCTCGCGAAACGGGAAGGCTTCCGGAAGGCGTTCCAGGGTTTCGATTTCGACAAGGTCGCGAAGTTCACCGACCGCGACGTCGAACGCCTGCTGAAGGACGAGGGCATCGTCCGCCACCGCGGCAAGATCGAGGCCGTCATCAACAACGCGAAGCGCGCGCAGGAGATGGTGAAGGCGGAAGGGTCGCTCGCGGCCTTCTTCTGGCGCTACGAGCCGGCGGCGAAATCGCTCGCCGCGCCGCAGACCGCATCGACCTCCGATGCGTCCGTCCGGATCTCGAAGGACCTCAAGAAGCTCGGATGGAAGTTCGTCGGGCCGACCACCGTCTATGCCTTCATGCAGGCGATGGGGCTGATCAACGACCACCATGAGGACTGCGCGATCCGCCCGAAGGTCGCGGCCGCGCGGAAGAAGTTCAAAAAGCCGGCGAAATAGTCCCGCCGATCAGTTCGCCGGGCGGATCCAGATCGCGGTGTCGTGGAACACGGCGCCGCCGTTGGGATAGCCCGGATCGGCGCTGGTCAGAAGGTTGATGCCGATCCCCTCCTCGAACGCCGCGTTCGGCCAGATGCTCTCGACGATCGCGACGCCCCTCCGGACGCCCTCGAACGGGCGGAGATGGAGGACGAGGCTGCCGCGGTCGTTGCCGAGCCGCACGCGGTCGCCCTCGACGAGGCCGAGCCCGTCGCAGTCGGTTGGGTGCAGCATGACCGTCGGCCGCGCCTCGCGCGCGATCGAGGTTCCCGTCTCGGTGAAGCTGGTGTTGAGGTAATTGCGCGACGGCGCCGTGACGAGGCGGAACGGCTTGTCGTCCGTCGTGCCGTCGATGACGTCGGCGAAATCCGGCAGCGCCGGCAGCTTCGCATGATCGGGCCCGTAGGCCTCCCAGTTCGCGCGGAACTGGAAGCGCCCGTCCGCATGCGGGAAGCCGTTGAGGAAATGGCTCTCCTCGAAGGGCGGGCTGACGTCGATCAGGCGCTTCTCGCGAAGCTCGTCCGCGCCGCAGAAGCCGGACGCCTTGAGGGTATGATCGATCAGCTCCCACGCGGTCATGTCGTGCGCCGGGTGCTCGGCGCCGAGACGCTCCGCGAGCCCGCACAGCATCTCGTGGTTCGACCGGCTCTCCCCGAGCGGATCGAGCACCTTCGGGCCGATCTGCAGGAACGGATGGCCGTAGGACGTGTAGAGATCGTCATGTTCGAGGAAGGTGGTCGCGGGCAGGACGATGTCGGCGAGCTTCGCCGTGTCGGTCAGGAACTGCTCGTGGACGCAGAGGAACATGTCGTCGCGCAGGAGCCCCTTGCGGACGAGGGCGGACTCGGGCGCGACGGTCGCGGGGTTCGAGCTCTGCACCAGCATCGCGGTGACCGGCGGACCGCCCTTGAGGGCGTCCATGTCCCCATTGAGGATCGGCCCGAGCCTCGACATGTCGAGCGCGCGCACGTCCGGGTTCTCGACGCCCCGGATCATTCTGGTATCGAGGGCGAAGTTCATGCCGATCGAGCCGTAAAGCCCGCCGCCCCGGTGCTTCCACGCCCCGGTGATCGCGGGAAGGCAGCTCACGGCATGGAGCGAGGCCGAGCCGTTGCGCGAGCGCGAGAAGCCGTAGCCGAGCCGGACGATGGCGCGCTGTGTCGTGCCGTAATCCTTCGCGAACGCTTCGATCGCAGCGGCGTCGATGCCGGTGATGCGCGACGCCCAGGCCGGATCGCGCTTCGCCACATGGGCTTCGAGCTCGGCGGCGTTCGCCGTGTAGCGCGCCATGTAGTCGCGGTCGGCATGGCCGTCTCGGAACAGCACGTGCATCACCGCGCAGGCGAGCGCCGCGTCGGTGCCGGGCTTCGGCATGAGATGGACGTCGGCCTGCTGCGCCGTAGCGGTGCGATAGGGATCGATGACGATCAGCTTGGCGCCGCGTTCCTTGCGCGCCCGGCTGATGTGGGTCATCAGATTGACCTGGGTGTAGACCGGGTTCGAACCCCAGACGACGACGAGATCTGCCTCGCCGAATTCGCGCGGGTCACAGCCCTTCTGCGCGCCGACGCCCGCCATCATGCCGGCGAGCATGATCGAGGAGCAGATCGTGTCGTGCTGGCGCGAGTAGCCCATCAGGTTGCGGATGCGCTTGATGCCGTCGCGCTGCACCTGGCCCATCGTGCCCGCATAGTTGTAGAGCCAGACGGTCTCCGCCCCGTGCTTCTGCGCCGCCTTCGCATAGCCCTCCGCGACGATGTCGAGCGCGTCATCCCACGAGACCGGTTCGAAGTCGGCAAGCGTGGACGACGGCGACTTCGGCCCCTTGCGGCGCAGCGGCTGCGTCAGCCGGGCCTCGTGATGGACGCGTTCGGCATAGCGCGCGACCTTGGCGCAGACGACGCCCGCCGTGTAGGGGTTCGCATCGGAGCCGTGGACGCGGCCGATCTTCTGGGGCGATTCGAGCTCGATATCGAGCGTGCACGCGCTCGCGCAGTCGTGCGGACAGACGGAATGGGCGATATCGAGCGGCATCGGCGGCGGTCCTGCTGGGTGATCGGCCGCCGATTATAGGCGAAGGCGCCAAGCGTTAGAATGCGGCCGTAAGAATGCGGCACGCACCCCCGTTCGGGCCTCCCGGTTTCCCTCAGAGATCGATACGCTTGCCGCTCGCCGCCGACTTGATGATCGCCTCGAGCACCGCGGTGCCGTGCTGGATCTGGTCGGGCGTCACCGGGAACGGCGCGCCGCCCTCGATGTCCTTCGCGAAGGCCTCGAGACCGGCCGCGATGGTCTTGGAACCCGGATAGCCGTAGCCCTCCCAGCTCTCGGACTTGAAGGTGCCGTTCGTCAGCTGCGCGGTGAACTTGTCGTGGGCGAAGATATCGCCCCAGCCCTTGGTGCCGAAGGCGCGGACCTCCCAGAGCGTGCCGGATGCGGCGACGGTGCCGAGATAGCCCAATTGGCCGCCCTCGAAGTCCATCAGGATGCCGGTGGCATCGTCGATGTCATAGGGGATGGCGACGCGGCGGCTGACGGCCTGGAGGCTTTTGACCCGGCCGAACAGGTTGATGAACATGTCGACGACGTGGATGCCGAGAGACGTCATGCCGCCGGCAGGGCTCTCCTCGCGGCTCGCGCGCCACTCGCCGTCATAGGCCGCCATGTTGGCCGAGAAATTGCCCTCGATCTGGACCATGTCGCCGAGCTCGCCGCCGTCGATCATCTTCTTGAGCATCTGGGCGTTGGGCGAGAAGCGGCGGTTGTGGCCGATGGCGACCTTGAGGCCCTTCTTCGCGAGCGCGTCGAGCGCCGTCTGCGCGTCGGCGCCCGTGAGGCAGAATGGCTTCTCGCAGAAGACGTGCTTGCCCGCCTCGGCGGCCTTCATCATCTGCTCGAAATGGACCGTGTGCGGCGACGCGAGGACGACCGCATCGACGTCCTTGTCCGCCATCAGCTCGTCGTAGCTCTTGTGGAGGCGGATGTCTTTCCCCTTCGCGTACTCCTCGACCTTGGAGAGGGTCCGCGTGGTGCCCGCCGTAAAGCGGATCGCGCCGCTCCCGTCGACGGAATTGACGAGGGTCTGGCCCCACCGGCCCATGCCGACGATCGCTGCCTTGATCATTTCTTGTTCTCCCTGTTAATCGGCGTTCTCAGGCCGCATCGTTGGTGTCGCGCGGCACGAGCATGTCGTACCAGGGCTTGTTCTCGCGGGTCTTGGCGTCGTCGACGTGGAGCGCCTTGATCTCCGTGTATTCGTTCATGCCTTCCTCGCCGAACTCGCGCCCGATCCCGGACTGCTTGTAGCCGCCGAAGGGCATCTGCTCGGACAGGAGGTGCCAGTCGTTGATCCAGACCGTGCCGGTCCGCATCTTCGACGCCACCGCGCGGGCGCGGTCGATGTCCTCGGACCAGACCCCGCCGCCGAGGCCGAAGATGGAATCATTGGCGATCTTCACCGCCTCTTCCTCGGTCTCGTACTTCATGACGCAGAGCACGGGTCCGAAGATCTCCTCCTGCGCGATGGTCATGTCGTTGGTGACGTTGGTGAAGACCGTCGGCTTCACGAAATAGCCCTTGGCGAGGTCGCCCGCGGTCGCGCGTTCGCCGCCGCAGGCGAGCGTCGCGCCCTCGGCCTTACCCTTCGCGACGTAGTCGAGAACGGTGCGCATGTGGCCTTCCGAGACCACGGGGCCGACCTTGGTCGCCGGGTCGAGCGGATCGCCCATCGGCAGCGCGTTGAGCTTCGCCACCATCTTCGCGACGAACTCGTCGTGCTGATGCGCGGGAAGCAGCAGGCGCGTACCGGATTCGCAGACCTGACCCTGGTGGTAGAACGAAGCGAAGATCGAGCCGTCGATGGCGATGTCCCAGTTGGCGTCGTGGAGCACGATGTTGGCGGACTTGCCGCCGCACTCGAGCGTGACTTTTTTGAGTGTGTTCGACGCCTTGGCCATGATCTCCTTGCCGACGTCGGTCGAGCCGGTGAAGGCGACCTTGTCGACGTCGGGACTCGTCGTCAGTACATTGCCAATCCTGCCGCCGGGACCGGAGATGATGTTGACGACGCCCGGCGGGAAGCCGCACTCGTCGACGATGCGCGCGAGCTCCATGGCGCTCAGGGGCGTGTCGGAGGCGGGCTTGAGGATGATGGTGTTGCCGGTGCCGAGCGCGGGCCCGAGCTTCCAGACCGCCATCATCAGCGGGAAGTTCCACGGGATGATCGAGGCACACACGCCGATCGGCTCGCGGATCGTGTAGTTGAACGACCGGCCGGGGCGCGACATGCCGGCGATTTCCTTGGCCTCGCCGTTGTAGTTCTTCGCCATCGTGCCGAAGTAGTTCATCTGGCGCTGGGCGAGGAAGGCGTCGGCCCCGGTCTTGGCGATGGTGCCGCCGGAATCGAGCGATTCCAGCCGTGCGAGGTCCTTCATCCGCTCCTTCATCTTGGCCGCAAGGCGGCAGATGATCTCGCTCCGCTGCTCGCCCGTCATGCGCGGCCACGGGCCGTTGTCGAAGGCGTCGCGCGCGGCGGCGATGGCGTCGAGCGCATCCTTCTCGCTCGCGACCGGGATGTTGGCGATGGGCGCGCCGTTATAGGGATTGGTCGTCGGCTTCGTCGCGCCGCCCTCGGCGTCGCGGAACTTCCCGCCGATATAGAGCTGATAGGTTTCCATGTCCCGTCGCCTCGTCCGTTCGTTTGTATAATTGGGCGGACCTTATCGCAGGCCCGTCGGGGCGTCCATATCGCCCCCCTGCAACCGCCGATGCCGGGTTCGACGGCCCGAAACCGCAGATAGCGGATGGACAAGCCGCGCGAGTCCTAATTACTGTCACGGCAACGACCGCGGCCCGCCAGGGGCGTGAAAAACCAGCCGGATGGGATGCCGGACGGATAAAGGGAGCACCATGGCCAGACAGCTGAAATCCTTCAGCCGCCCCAAGAGCGGGACGCTGAAGAAATCCTACGACACGATCATCGCGAAGAAGCGCAAGGGCGCGCTCGAGATCCAGTTCAACCGGCCCGACCGGCTGAACACGATGAACGAGGAGATGGCGCTCGACATCATGCACGCGATGGACGCGGTCGAGCTGGACAGCAACATCATCGCGGTCGTGCTGATGGGCGACGAGCGGGCGTTCTGCGCCGGGGCGGATCTCGGCGGCTTCCAGGACCTGCCGGAGGACCGCTACGACAACTACCGCGCCCGCTACAATCAGCGGAAGAACCGCCTGCTCTACCGCTTCCTGATCAACTACACGAAACCCGTGATCTCGGCGGTGGAAGGGTATTGTCTCGGCGGCGGGTTCGAGCTCGCGATGCTGGGCGACTTCATCGTCGCCGGCGAAAAGGCGACGTTCGCGCTCCCCGAGGGCCGCCACAGCCTGATCCCGGGCGCCGGCGGCACCCAGAACCTGCCGCGGCTCATTGGACTTCCTCTCGCGAAGGAGCTGATCTGGACCGCGCGCCGCCTCTCCGCGGCGGACGCGAAGGACTACAAGATCGTCAATCACGTCGTCCCGCAGGGCAAGGCGCTCGCGAAAGTGCGCGAGATCATCGAGGAGATGAAGGGCGTCGGCCCGCTCGCCACCATGATGTCGAAGCAGGCGATCAACCGCGGCCGCGACCTGCCGCTCCAGACCGGCCTCCTCCAGGAAGCGGATCTCATGTACCTGCTCTCCTGGTCGGAGGACCGCGCCGAGGGCCTCAAGGCGTTCTCGGAGCGCCGCAAGCCGAAGTTCAAGGGGAAGTAGGGAGAGCCGCGAATGGCCGGGAATTTCCTCGCCGACAAGGACGTCTGCATCGTCGCCTACGGCGAGACGCAGATCGAACGACGCGGCGGCCGCTCCGCTTACGAGATCGCGGCCGAAGTGGCCGAGCAGCTCTACCGCAAGACAAAGCTCGGCCCGTCCGACATCGACGGCATCACCTTCACCGTGCCGCTCAGCGAATGCTCGAACCCGTTCTGGTCGGGTTACGCCACGGAATATCTCGGCATCTCGCCGACATGGCTGCAGACCAGCGACATCGGCGGCGCATCGGCCATCGGCAACGTCGCGCGCGCGGCGATGGCGATAAAGGCCGGGCTATGCGAAACCGTGATGATCCTCGGCGTCGATGCGCCCTCGACCCAGTGGCGGGCCTATTACGGCAGCTACCGCAACGAGTTCTGGGACCCGGTTGGCATCCAGGGCCCGCCCGGCGCCTTCGGCCTGCTGATGAACCGCTACGAGCATCAGTACGGGCTCGATTTCCGCGGCCTCGGCGCGCTCGCGGTCGCCCAGCGGAACGGCGCGATCAAGAACCCAAACGCCTATTCCGGGCTGCGCCAGCCGATCACGATCGACGACTACATCAACTCCAGGCAGGTGTCGTCTCCGCTCCGTCTCCTCGACTCGGTGATGTGGTGCGACGGCGGCAACGGGTTGGTAATGATGAAGACGAGCCGCGCCAAAAAGCTCGGCCTCGGCAACCGGATCTATCCCGTCTCCTATTCCGAGGTCTCCAACTTCGACTGCGCCAACCAGACGCCCGACATCACCCTGAGCGGCCATTCGGTCGTCGGCCCGAAGGCGCTGAAACAGGCGAAGCTTAAGCCGAAGGACGTGGACATGTTCCACCCCTACGACGACTTCCTGTTCGCCGTGATGCTCAAGACCGAGCAGTGCGGCTTCGCGAAGCCGGGCCAGGGATCGCAGTTCCTGCGCGACACCGATCTCGGCCCGACCGGCGAGCTGCCGCTCAACACCGGCGGCGGGCAGATCAGCTGCGGCCAGCCCGGCCTTGCGGGCGGCGGCATCAACCTGACCGAAGCCGTCCGCCAGCTGATGGGCGAAGCCAAGGGCCGACAGGTGCCCAACGCGCGAAATGCACTGGTCACCGGCATCGGCGTCATTCCCTACGGCCGAAATTGGGGAACGGCGAACGCCATGGTTCTGGTAAACTGAGCCCCGGGGAGTAAGAACAACATGGCTGAGACCATCGCCAAGCCGCGCCCGGCACCCAAGCCGACGCCGACGACCCAGGCGTTCTGGGACGGCGCCAAGGCCGGCAAGCTCATGCTCCAGTGGGATCCGGTCGCCCGCAAGTACCAGTTCTGGCCGCGCGCGAACAGCGTGCGTACCGGGAAGCGGAACCTGCAATGGAAGGAAACCTCGGGCCGCGGTTCGCTCTACTCCTTCACCGTCACGCATGTCGCCACGCAGGGCTTCGAAGGCAAGACCCCTTACGTGATCGGGCTGATCGAACTGGACGAGGGCGTGCGCATCATCGCCAACCTCCTGAACGTCACCCCCGAAAGCGTGAAGATCGGCATGCGGCTGCGGGTCGCGTGGGAGACGATCGGCGAAGACATCGCCTATTTCGCTTTCGAGCCAGATCCCTCGCCGCCGCCTGCAAAGATATCCACGGCGAAGAAGGCTCCCGCCAAGAAACGCGCCAAGAAGTGATGTGAGACCATGAAGCTCGGAGCCCTGCTCGCCAGCTGCGCCGTACGCCATCCGGACCGGGAGGCGCTCGTCTGCGGCGCGCGCCGGATCTCCTTCGGCGAGCTCGACCGGACGGCGAACAGGCTCGCGAACGCCTATGTCGGCCGTGGCCAGAAGGTCGGCGACCGCATCGTGATGTACCTGCCGAACAGCGCCGAGCTGATCGAAGCGATGGTCGGCGCGGCGAAGTCCGCCGGCGTGATCGTTCCCATATCCACCCGTCTCGCGCCCCGCGAGGCCGATTACATCATGAACGACTGCGAACCCTGGGCGATCTTCTTCGCGCCCGAGTTCCGGGAGACCGTGAAGAAGGCGGCGGCCGAGATCGGCAATCCGCTGCTCGTGGTCATGGGCGACGCGCAGGACGGCGAAATCGCCTTCGAGACGCTCCGGGCCGAGGGCGATGATGCGCCTCCCCCGGCGGTTCCGTCCGACGCCGAGGCGCTGATGATCGGTTACACCTCCGGCACCACGGGCCGGCCGAAAGGCGCAATCGCGACGCACAGCTCGCTCGTCGTGATCGGCGGCTTCATGAACTACAAGGAATGGGGCCTCCTGCCCGAGGACCGGATCATCGCGACGACGCCGATGGCGCACCGCACGGGTCTCGGGCGCATCGCCAACATGGTCTGCGTCGGCTGTGCGGTCGTCGTCATGCCGCGGTTCGATCCGGCCGCCTGCGTGGATACAATCGAAAAGGAGAAGATTACGGTCATCGGCCTCGTGCCTACGATCGCACGCATGCTGATGCCCGAGATCGAGAAGCGCCCCGAGGCCTGCAAGACGCTCCGCATCATGGTCGCGACCGGCGAGGCGTTCCCGATCGAGGTGAAGCAGCGGCTCGCCAAGGCGCTCCCCAATCTCGGGCTCTACAGCTTCTACGCGCAGACGGAATCGGGCTTCATCACCTGCCTTCGCCCGGAGGAGCAGGAAAGCCATGCCGCTTCCTGCGGCCGCGCAGTGCCGGGCGTCGAGGTCCGCGTCGTCGATGCCGGGATGAACGACGTGCCGGCCGGCGAGACCGGCGAGATACTGATGCGTTGCGGTGCCCGCGGCCTCACCGTCATGCAGGGCTACTGGAAGAACCCGCAGGCGACCGAGGCCGCCTTCCATGAGGGCTGGCTCCGGACCGGCGACGTCGGCCGCTTCGACGAGGACGGCTATCTCTATTTCGTCGACCGGGCGAAGGACATGATCGTCTCGGGCGGCCTCAACATCTATTCCCGCGAGGTCGAGGACGCTCTCGAGATGCACCCCGCGGTCAACGAGGCGGCCGTCGTACCGATGCCCGATCCGGAATTCGGCGAGGCGGTCTGCGCCTTCGTCACGTTCCATCCCGGAAAATCGGCGTCGGAGGCCGAGCTGATCGAGCACTGCCGCGACCTGATCGCGAGCTACAAGAAGCCGAAGCGCGTGCAAGCCGTCGAAACCCTGCCGCGAAACAGCACCGGCAAGGTGACGAAGATGCAGCTTCGCGAGCGTGCCGCCGCGGAACTCGCCAGCGCCTGATGGACCTGCTTCTCAGCGAAGAGCAATCGATGCTGCGCGAGAGCGCGGCGACGTTCGCGGAACGTCGGGGCGGCGGCGCCCGCTGCAGGGCACGAGCGCAAGGCGGAAACGAGATCGATCCCGAAATATGGCGCGAGGCCGCCGAGGCCGGCTGGCTCGCGATTCTGGCATCCGAGGACGCGGGCGGCCTCGGGCTCGGGCTCGCCGAGCTTTGCCTCGTCGCGGAGGAGTTGGGCCGCGCGCTCATCGCCGAACCGGTCTGCGCCGCCGCCGCCGTCGCCCGGGCGCTCGGCGGGACGGAGATCGCCAGCTCGGTCCTAGCCGGGGAAACCATCGTCGTTGCGGCGCTGCAGGAAGGCCCGCGCGCCATCGGCGACGAGCCCCCAACTGCGGCGGTTTCCGGTACCGGCGGCGCGCTGACGCTGACCGGTCGCAAGACCGGGGTTCCCTTTGCCGGCGCTGCCGATCGGTTCCTCGTCCCGGCGATGTCGGACGCGGGGCCCATCCTGGTGCTCGCGGGCGCCTCGGACGCACGCCCGGAGCCGACGATGGACGGCTCGACGTCGAGCGTCCTAGAATTCGCCGCCGCTCCCGCGGAATTCCTCGCCGGGCCGAACGAAGCGGCGGGCGCCCTTTCCGCCCTCCTCGACGCCCTCCACCTCACGACCGCCGCCGAGCTTCTCGGCATCGCCGAGGCCGCGCAGGACATGACGGTCGAATACCTGAAGACGCGCCAGCAGTTCGACCGGCCGATCGGCAGCTTCCAGGCGCTGCAGCACCGTGCCGTCGACAATCTGGCGGCAATCGAGATGTGCCGGTCGCTGATCCGCCAGGCTGTCCGGGCGCTCGACGCCGGGGGCGGCTCGCCCGGCCTCGCCTCTGCGGCGCTCTCGAAATGCTCGAAATCGGCCCTCGACGTGTGCAAGGCGGCGGTCCAGATGCACGGCGGCATCGGCTTCACCCACGAACACGACATCGGTCTCTACCTCAAGCGCGCCCTCGTTCTTTCTGCGCGCTACGGCAATTCCGGCCTCCACCGGCGACGTTATGCGGTATATGCAGAAGCGCATGACCGCCCGGCCGTTGCGCCGCCCGGCCCGACCGCCTAGAACGCCTGAAGCATTCAGGGAGCAGCAAGATGCCCGACCAGTCATTCCGTACGTTCCTCAGCAATCTGGAGCAGCAGGGCGAGCTGATCCGCTTCACAAAGGAGGTCGACCCGGCCGAGAACATGGCCGCCGTCGAGTGGAAGACCTTCAACGAGCTCGGCAAGGCGAGCCGGTTCACGAACCTCAAGGGCCATCCGGGCTGGGAAGTCGCGAGCCAGATCCTCGCCGACCGCAAGAAATGGTCGATCGGCCTCGGCGTCGACGAGGATCGCATCCTCGACGAGATCAGCAGCCGGCTGAAGAACTCGGTGCCGACTGTGGACGTGGACTCGTCGGCCGCGCCGGTGCAGGAGGTCGTCCTGAAGGACGACGAGGTCAATCTCCTCGACATCCCGGCAATGATGACGTCGGAGCTCGACGGCGGGCGCTACTTCGCATCCGGCATGGCGATCGTGAAGGATCCCGACACCGGCATCCGCAACATGTCGATCCACCGCCAGCAGGTGTTCAACGAGCGCGAGACCGGCTTCATCATGCTACCGCGCCAGGCGAAGCGCATATACGACATGTACGCCTCCAAGGGCCGCGGCATGCCGGTGGCGATGGTCTACGGGGCCCATCCGGCGATCTTCTACGGCTCCGCCTTCACGACGAGCTACGGCAAGGACGAGCTCGAAATCGCGGGCTCGCTGCTCGGCGAGGGCGTCCGGATGGTGAAGTGCAAGACCGTCGACATCGAGGTTCCCGCCGAGGCCGAGCTCGTGCTCGAGGGCGAGGTGCTGTTCGACCGCCAGGATACCGAGGGTCCGTTCGGCGAGATCCCCGGCACCTACGCGGCGCAGGGCACGTCGCACGTCTTCCGCGTCAACTGCCTGACGCGCCGCAAGGATCCGATCTTCTTCGCCGTACACTGCGGCTATCCGACGACCGACACCCAGGCGACGATGGCGCTCGGCATCGAGATCGCGACCAAGGAGCACCTCAAGACCGTCGAAGGCGGGCTCGACCTCCTCGACGTGCGCTGCCACCCGTCGGCCGGCATGATGATGCTGGTGATCAAGCTGCGTCCGCGGGTCGAAGGCCAGGCGAAGACGGCTCTGATGGCCGCGCTCGCCGGCGCCTACCTGCACCCGAAGCTCGCCATCGCGGTCGACGAGGATATCGACGCCAACGACCTGCGCCAGGTGATGTGGTCGATGACGACCCGCGTTCACGCCGAGCGCGACGTCATCATGATCCCGAACACCCGCGTCTTTGCGCTCGACAACGTCTCGCCGATCGTGCCCGGCCAGAACAGCTATCACCGCCTCGGCACCAAGTGGATGATCGACGCGACCAAGCCCGCGGTAACGCAGGTCGAGGAGCGCCAGCGCTTCGAGCGCGCAATGCCGCGCAACTTCGACAAGGTCAAGCTGGAAGACTTCCTGCCCTGATCGGCGAATGCAGAGGAGTTTTGCGGGCCCGCCCTACATCCTGAGGCCGGGCTGGTCGATCGCGTGGGCCGAAAGTTCCGCGGTGATGATCCCGAATGCCTCGTCGACGTCGTCGACGATCTTGAACAGGTCGAGATCCTCCCGGCTGATGGTGCCGAACTTCACCAGCGCATCGAAGTTGATCACCGCGTTCCAGAACTCGCTGCCGTAGAGGATCACCGGCATCTTCTTCCGCATCTTGCCGGTCTGGATCAGCGTCAGGCACTCGAACAGCTCGTCCATCGTGCCGAAGCCGCCCGGCATGATCACCAGGGCCTTGGCGAGATAGAGAAACCAGAATTTGCGCGTGAAGAAGTAGTGGAACTCGAAGGCGAGCTTCCGCGTGACGTAGGGATTGATCCCCTGCTCGTGCGGCAGCGAGATGCCGAGCCCGATGTTTTCGCCGCGCGCTTCGGATGCGCCCCGGTTCGCGGCTTCCATGATGCCGGGTCCGCCGCCCGAGCAGATGACGAAGCGTCGCCCGGATTCCTTGAGCGACTTCGACCATTCGGTGAGGCGGAAGCAGAGGGAACGGGTGTCCTCGTAATAGCGCGACATCAGGACGTCGGTTTCGGCCTGGGCAAGATCGCCCGCGCCTGCCTTCGCCGCTTCGATCCTCCGGTCCGCTTCGTCGCGCGGCAGCAGCCGGGCAGAGCCGAAGACAAGGATCGTGTCCTTGATGTTGAACTCCTCAAACCGGTCCTTGGGTTCGAGGTATTCGGCGAGCATCCTGAGCGGCCGTGCCTCCGGTGACGCGAGGAACTCCTCGTCGCGGTAGGCACGGGGCGGATGGATTTTGTTGCTGGTCATAGGACTGCCTCGCGGCGAAAACCGCCCCCGATCCTATTCGAGGAGACGCGGCACGATCAGCGTAATTGCCGGGAAAAAGATAATAAGCGCGACCCGGACCGCATCCGAGAGGAAGAACGGTATGACGCCCTTGAACGTCTCGCCCATCGGCACGTCCTTCGCCATCGAATTGATGACGAACACGTTGAGCCCGACCGGCGGTGTGATCAGGCCGACCTCGACCACAATCAGGGTGATGACGCCGAACCAGAGCTTCAGCTCCTCACCGGATACCGTGAATTCGAGACCGGCGATGATCGGCCAGAAGATCGGCGTGGTCAGCAGGATCATCGAAAGCGAGTCCATGACCATGCCGAGCAGGACGTAGAGGACGATCATGCCGATGAGGATCATCATCGGCGTCAGGCCGGAGTTCTGGAAGAAGTCCGCCGCGTAGATCGGCAGCTGCGAGAAACCGAGGAACGCGTTGAAGATGGATGCGCCCAGCAGGATCATGAAGATCATCGCTGTAGTAGACGCGGTGCCAAGGATGGCATCGACGAACCCGTCCCAGCGCATGCCGCCGTGGATGATCGCAATCAGGAACGTGCCGAACGAACCGACGCCCGCGCCCTCTGTCGGCGTGAAAACGCCGAGATAGATGCCGCCCATGACGACGACGAAGATGATCAGGACTGGCCAGATATCAACGATGGCCTGCCACTTCTGCGCGAACGTCGCGCGCACGCCCGCGGGTCCCGTATCGGGGAAGATGCGGACGACGATGGCAATCACGAGGATATAGCCGACCGCCGCCGCGATGCCGGGCAGGAACGCCGCCTGGAACAGAGTCGCCACGTTAGCCTCGACCATCACCGCGTAGATGATGAGGACGACCGACGGCGGGATGAGGATGCCGAGCGTGCCGCCGGCGGCGAGGCAGCCCGTCGCGAGCGAACCCGCGTAGTTGTAGCGCTTGAGCTCGGGCAGCGCGACCTGGCCCATCGTCGCGGCGGTGGCGAGCGACGAGCCGGCGATGGTGCCGAAGCCGGCGCACCCGCCGATGGCCGCCATCGCGATACCGCCCCGGAAATGGCCGAGCCAGGCGTTCGCCGCCGCAAACAGCGCCTGACTGAGCCCCGCCTTGGCGGCGAACTGACCCATCAGGATGAACAGCGGCACGACCGACAACGAATCCGCCGTGAACTGCCAGTAGGTTTCCGTCTTCAGGTAGGATAGCAGCGCGGTTTCGCCCGCGATCGTGGTGTATCCGACGATGCCGACGCCGAGCATGGCGACCGCGATGGGGATGCGGACGGCCAGCAGGGCAAGCAGCCCGACAAAGCCGATGATGCCGATTTCGAGGCTGTCCATGCCCTCAGCCTCCGAAGCCGGTGCCGTCGTCGAGGAACCGGCCCTGGCGTGTTTCGATGATGCTGCGGCGAATCGTATAGACGATCACGACGATGAGGAAGCCGAGCATGAGAACCGACGGCGGAAACGTCGTCCACCGGGGGAAATTGATGGTCATCGACTTTTCCGAGTACTCGTACATGTCGAGACCGCCGTAGATCATGCGCCATGTCAGCAGGACGCCGATGGCGAGATAAAAGATGCCGCCGACGGTATCGCAGAACGCCTTCGAGCGGACGGGCGCCCGGACCATGAAAAAGTCGACGATGACGTTGCCGCGCATCAGCTGACACCAGGGCAGGAAAGCAAAAACCACCAGTCCCGTCCCGATTCCCACGATCTCGAAATCACCGGGAACGGGGGCCGAAAAGAAGGAACGGCCGATGACGCTCACCGTCGTCATCAGGGCGAGGGCGCTGAGCAAGACGCCGCCTGCGATCGCAAGCGAGCGGGAGATACTGTAAAGGACACGACCGAACGGATCGCTCGGCCTGCTGTCCGTGATGGGACCTTCAGCCATATTTTCTGAACGATGCCGGACCGGCGGAAACGCCGGCCCGGCTGAACTCCCTTACTTCTTCGAATATTTTTCGATCAGCGCCTGGGCGTCCGCAAGCATCTTCGGCCCGTCGGCACCGATCTTCTTCATTTCCTCGAACCAGCGGTCGTAGACCGGCTGCGCGTGGGCGCGGAACTTCGCCACCTCGGCCTCCGGGATCACGTAGAACTGGTTCTTCTTCTTCGACTGCGCGACCTTCAGGCCGGGCTCCTCGATCTGTTCCCAGTTCTTGCCCGCCCATTCGGCGATATTGCGACCGGAATTGTTGTCGATGACCTTCTTGAGATCCGCCGGCAGCTTGCCGTAGGACGCCTTGTTCATCAGGAACGTGAAGACATTCGTACCCAGGCGCGGCTGCGGACCGCCGAGGGTCGTAAAGTGGTCGACGAGATCCGGCGTCTTGACCGCCGGCGCGATCTCATAAGGCAGCGTGACGCCGTCGATGACGCCCTTCGAGAGCGCCGGGGGAATCTCCGGAAGCGGCAGGCCGATGCCGGTCGCGCCGAGCTCATTGAGGAACCACACGCCGACGCGCGAAGCGGCGCGCAGCTTCATGCCTTTCAGGTCATCGAGCTTCTGGATCGGCTTCTTGGTCTGGAACAGGAAGCCCGCGTGAACATGGACCAGCAGCGGATGATAGTCCTTCAGGTCCTCGGCGAGGTACTTGTCCTGGAAGTCCTGCAGCGCGAGCGTGCTCGACAGGGCGTCGCGATGCACGAACGGGAGCTCAAACGGCTCCACCCGAGGCATGCGGCCCGGCGTGAAGCCCGGCAGCGTCCAGCCGATGTCGACGACGCCGTCGCGCACCTGGTCGATGAGCTGGGGCGCCTTGCCGCCGAGCTGCATGGACCAGAAACCCTGAACCTTGAGCTTGCCGCCGGATTCCTTCTCGACCTTCTGCATCCACGGAATCAGGAACGACTTCGGCGGGTTCGCGACCGGCGGAACGAATGTCATCAGGCGCAGCGTGACGTCGGCGGCCTGCACGGGGGCGGTAAAACCGGCGGTCGCGACAAGCGCGGCAGCCAGAACGGCACTGGAAATCTTACGGCTCATCGTATTTCTCCCTGGAAAGTTATTTTGCGCCGCCGACGATGGCCTGATGGCGACGTTGCCCTGAATTTATAGTGGGAAACACATTTACACAAATGGAGAACGCACCTTTTGGGACGAATTCCCGTGATGTTTCAACCGCTTTCTTGACTTCGCCCGGGCCGCTTCCCAAACTCGGGGGATGATCGGCGGGGTACCGCCCAACGGTGGATGGGAGCGAGCACGACATGAAGAATTCCGGGGTTTCCGCGCTGCGCAGCGTCGAAATCGGCGTCCGCGACCTCGAGGCGGCGACCGCGTTCTACACGGGAGCCTGGGGTCTCGAACTCGCCGCGGAAACCGCCGAAGCCCGCTATCTGCGGGGAACCGGCCCGTACCATCACATTCTCGTGCTGCGACGCCACGACAAGGCGGAGATGATCGAGATCACGCTCGGCGCGCCCGACCGCGCTACCGTCGATGCATTGCACAAGGGTCTGACGGGTCCCGATTCTGGGGGAGCCGCGTCCGAGGTGACCGCACCCGGCCCTCTCGACGGGCCCGGCGGCGGCTACGGCTTCCGCTTCCGGGACAGCGAAGCCCGGCGCTTCACGGTGGTCTGCGAGGTCGCGGACGGCAAGGACCTCGGCGACAGGCCGAACCGCCCGCGCAAGCTCTCCCACGTCGTTCTGAATTCGGCGGATGCCGAGAAATCGGCGGCCCTGCTGATCGACAAGCTCGGATTCTCGCTTCGCGACCGTACCCGGATGTTCAACTTCCTCGGCTGCAACAGCGACCATCACAGCATCGCCTTCGCCTACGCCAAGGACGCGACGCTCAACCATATCGCCTTCGAAATGCCCGACCTCGAATCCGTGATGCGCGGCGCTGGGAACCTCCGGGACGCGGGACATCCCATCGAGTGGGGCGTCGGCCGCCACGGCCCGGGCAACAACGTCTTCGCCTATTTCATCGGGCCCGAGGATTTCGCGATCGAATACACCGCCGAGGTCTTCCAGGTCGGCGATGCCTACAAGGTCGGCATGCCGGACGACTGGAAGTGGCCACCCGGCCGCGTCGATCACTGGGGCATCTCGGCGCCTCCGTCCGACCGCCTCAAGGACGCGCAGACGCGGATCCGATTCGCGGAAGGGGCCTGACCGCCCCCCTCCGCCTCACCCGAACAGCCAGGACGGGTGTAAGAAGAGGTGGAGGATGCGGTCGTAGAAGACGTAGACGAAGCCGATCGACACTGTCGTGTAGATCGCGACGATCCGCCAGCGGTAGCGCCCCCAGAAGACCAGATAGCCGGCAACGAAGAGACCGAGCGCGGCATACTGTCCGGCGATGTATGTGACCGCGAGAAGAACTGCGAGGAAGCCGAAGAAACGTACAGCCGGAGCGAGTTCCGCCTTTTTCGCCGCCGCGTAGGCCGCCTCGGCGAAACCGGACTGAAGCACGATGCGGCGCACCGCGCGGATATCGATCGCGACCGCGATCAGCGCGAGCGGCAGCGCGACATGGAGGATGGCGGAGGGAAACTGCGCCGTCGCCACCTCCTCGAACTTCTCGGTCTCGATCCAGCCCCACAGGAACACCGCAGCCATCAGAAGGCCGACCGGGAGCGAGAACATCGGATTCCGGACGCCGCCCTCGGCCGCCTCCGACGGGACCGCGGACGAGGCGTCCTTCTTGAAGTAGCTGCGGACGGAGAGCAATAGCGTGATCGCGACCAGCACTTCGATGGCGATGACGATGGGCCCCTCCCACAGAAACCGGAAACCCTGGTGGATCTGCAGGCTGAGCTGGAGGTTCTGCTCCATCAGCCCGCCGAGGACGATGGCGAGCACGAGCGGCGGCCGCGGCCAGCCGCCCTGGCGCATCAGATAGCCGAGCAGCCCCATTCCGAGGCAAAGCCACCAGTCGCCGATATCGCCGCTCGCGATCCAGGCGCCCATCAGGATCAGCACCATCACGCCGGGAACGACGAGGTGGCCGGGCGTATAGGCGATCTTCGATATCTGGCGGCTCCAGACCATCAGGAGGCCGGCTGCGACGATGTTCGCGATGACGATGTCCCACACCATCGAGAAGGTGATGGCAAGCTTCGGCCCGAGCATCTCGGGACCGGGCTTCAGACCCTGGATGATGAGGGCGCCGAGTAGAATGGCGGTGCCGAGGCTTCCCGGGATCCCGAAGGCAACGGTCGGAATGAGGGAACCTCCCCGGATAGCGTTGTTGGCGGCCTCGGGCGCGATGACGCCACGGATGTCGCCGTGTCCGAACTGGCTCTTGTCCTTCTCGCTCTGCACCGCGTGGCCGTAGGCGATCCAGTCGACGATGGCGGCGCCGAGACCGAGACATCCCATCGAGTGGGGCGTCGGCCGCCACGGCCCGGGCAACAACGTCTTCGCCTATTTCATCGGGCCCGAGGATTTCGCGATCGAATACACCGCCGAGGTCTTCCAGGTCGGCGATGCCTACAAGGTCGGCATGCCGGACGACTGGAAGTGGCCACCCGGCCGCGTCGATCACTGGGGCATCTCGGCGCCTCCGTCCGACCGCCTCAAGGACGCGCAGACGCGGATCCGATTCGCGGAAGGGGCCTGACCGCCCCCCTCCGCCTCACCCGAACAGCCAGGACGGGTGTAAGAAGAGGTGGAGGATGCGGTCGTAGAAGACGTAGACGAAGCCGATCGACACTGTCGTGTAGATCGCGACGATCCGCCAGCGGTAGCGCCCCCAGAAGACCAGATAGCCGGCAACGAAGAGACCGAGCGCGGCATACTGTCCGGCGATGTATGTGACCGCGAGAAGAACTGCGAGGAAGCCGAAGAAACGTACAGCCGGAGCGAGTTCCGCCTTTTTCGCCGCCGCGTAGGCCGCCTCGGCGAAACCGGACTGAAGCACGATGCGGCGCACCGCGCGGATATCGATCGCGACCGCGATCAGCGCGAGCGGCAGCGCGACATGGAGGATGGCGGAGGGAAACTGCGCCGTCGCCACCTCCTCGAACTTCTCGGTCTCGATCCAGCCCCACAGGAACACCGCAGCCATCAGAAGGCCGACCGGGAGCGAGAACATCGGATTCCGGACGCCGCCCTCGGCCGCCTCCGACGGGACCGCGGACGAGGCGTCCTTCTTGAAGTAGCTGCGGACGGAGAGCAATAGCGTGATCGCGACCAGCACTTCGATGGCGATGACGATGGGCCCCTCCCACAGAAACCGGAAACCCTGGTGGATCTGCAGGCTGAGCTGGAGGTTCTGCTCCATCAGCCCGCCGAGGACGATGGCGAGCACGAGCGGCGGCCGCGGCCAGCCGCCCTGGCGCATCAGATAGCCGAGCAGCCCCATTCCGAGGCAAAGCCACCAGTCGCCGATATCGCCGCTCGCGATCCAGGCGCCCATCAGGATCAGCACCATCACGCCGGGAACGACGAGGTGGCCGGGCGTATAGGCGATCTTCGATATCTGGCGGCTCCAGACCATCAGGAGGCCGGCTGCGACGATGTTCGCGATGACGATGTCCCACACCATCGAGAAGGTGATGGCAAGCTTCGGCCCGAGCATCTCGGGACCGGGCTTCAGACCCTGGATGATGAGGGCGCCGAGTAGAATGGCGGTGCCGAGGCTTCCCGGGATCCCGAAGGCAACGGTCGGAATGAGGGAACCTCCCCGGATAGCGTTGTTGGCGGCCTCGGGCGCGATGACGCCACGGATGTCGCCGTGTCCGAACTGGCTCTTGTCCTTCTCGCTCTGCACCGCGTGGCCGTAGGCGATCCAGTCGACGATGGCGGCGCCGAGACCGAGAAGCATCCCGACATAAGTGCCGATGGCGGCGCAGCGGACCGCAAGCCACCAATGCTCCATGGCGTCCCTGATGCCACGCCGCATGCCGCCCTTCTCCTGGTCGGGCATCGCGACGCGCGCGATCGAGGTGTTCTTCACCGCCATCTCCAGAAGCTCCGGTATGCCGAAGAGGCCGAGCACGACCGGAACGATGGGAAGCTTCTCGGCGCGATAGTCCTGGTCGAACGTGAAGCGGGCGACACCCGTGGTCTCCGCTTCGCCGATGCTGGTCAGGAACAGTCCGAGGCCCGCCACCGTCAGGCCCTTGGCGACGGACGAACCTGTCAGCGACCCGACCATCGCGAGGCCGAGGACCGCGAGCATGAAGAATTCCGTCACCCCGAAGGCAAGGATTACCGGAAGGATGATCGGCAGCGACGCCGCCATGATCAGCGCGCCGAAGACGCCGCCGAAGGCCGAGACGGTATAGGCGGCGCCGAACGCGCGGTCGGCCTGCCCCTTCATCGCCAGCGGATGGCCGTCGAGGATCGTCGCCTGCGACGCAACCGTCCCCGGTATGCCGAGGAGTACCGACGAAATCGTGTCGGCTGTGGACGTGACCGCGAACATGCCGAGCAGCAGCGCGAACGCGGAGACCGTCTCCATGCCGAAGGTGAACGGCAGCAGGATCACGAGGCCAATTACGCCGCCGAGACCCGGCACCGCGCCCATCCACATGCCGATGAAGACGCCGAGCATCAGATAGCCGATCGCCGGCCAGGCGAAGACCAGCAAAAGTCCCTCGAGGACGCCGTCGAGCATGAAGTACCGCCGTTGGGGAGGGGAGGGGAGAGGAGAGGAGAGGAGAGCGGCCGGCCCCGGTTCGCGGGACCGGCCGAAAATCGAAGCGCCTTACTGCTTCTTCTCTTTCACCTTGTCGATGTAGGTGGCGAGGAACTTCACCCGCTCCTGCGACACGGTGTTGATCATGTTGACGAAGCCGCTACCCGTCTTCGCGTCGATGACCGGCAGGTTGAAGTCGAACATCTTCCGCTCGTCGGCGAGATATCCGGGGTCCTTCGTCACCTTGTCGAAGCTGGTCCGCAGGATACCGACGACGTTGTCGGGGGTCTTCGGCGGCAGGAAGACGGAGTAGCTCATGCCGTTCACGGCGGCGAGCATCCACTTGTAGAGCTCGAACAGTTCTCCCGACGGCTCGCTGCCCTTGATCTGCTTGTAGACGGTGGGGAAGCTCGGGATGTCGCCGAACGTGCCCTTCATGTCGACGAACTTGCCGTCGAGCGTGACCGACGGGTGGTACCACAGCGGCGTCGCCTTGCCGGTTTCGACCATCTTCGGCGCGGCATGGCGCTGATAGACGTTGTAGCCCACCGTCTGCACCTGGATCTCGCCGCGCTGCAGCGCCTGGAACACCTTCACCGAGCCGGGGAAGCCGGTCGAGTAGCGGTAGTCCACGCCGAGCATGTCGAAGCCCATGCGGCCGAACAGGTCGAAGCGGTTGTGCGGACGCTGGCCGCCATAGAGCACGCCCTTGGCCTTGACGATGTCCTCGCGCTTCTTCGCCACCTCGGCCGAGACATAGGTCAGGCTGGGGTTCTGCAGACCGCCGACGAACGGCATCTTGGTGAAGTCGGCCTTGAGGCCCTTGTCGCCGAGGATCTGCGGGATCGGATCGTAGGGCTGGAACACGAGCGTCAGACCGTCGGGCGCACTGCGCTCGTAGATCTGGTTGAACGCGACCTTGCCGCCGCCGGCGACGTTCTTCGCGATCATCGTCGGCTTGCCCGGAATGTAGTTCGTCCAGTAGTTCATGAAGGACCGGACCGCGAGGTCGTTTCCGCTTCCCGCCGGCCGGCCGATGATGACGGTGACGGTCTTGCCTTCGTAGTAATCCGCCGCCGAGACGCCGGACGTCGCGCCGCTCAGCGCGAGCCCTGCCACTGCCGCCGCAATCGCAGCCGCAGCCGCAGCGGAGGCGCGACTCATTGCAATTTTACGATACATCATGGACTCCCTATCTATTTTTGATTGATGGCGAATTCTTCCCGCATTCCCCCGGGGCGGCAAGCGATTCATTCGAAATCCTCAGGCGTTTGCGCGCTGTTCAGGCGGAAAAGCATTTGGGCTATGTTCCCCGCAACAAAATGAAACGGGAAATCGACTGATGAGCTCGGCACCGATCTGGATCACCGAGGCGGAAGTGGTGGCGCTGATGAGCCTGCCGGAGGCGATCGGGGCGCTCGAGCGCACCCTCGCCCTCGAAGCCGACGGCAAGGCCGCCAACCTGCCGAAGACCCACCTGATGGTCGGTGCGAACGATGCGATGCACGCGATCGGTGCCTCGGTCGCGGGCGAAGGGATCTGCGGCTTCAAGACATGGGTGAACGTCGCCGGCAAGTCCTCGACGACGATGACGCTGTTCTCGCTGGAAGACGGCGCCTGCCTCGGCGTGATCGAGGCGACAGCGTTGGGCCAGATGCGCACCGCCGCGATGACCGGCGTCGGCACCAAGCGCCTCGCGCCTGCCGGCGCGGACACGATGGCCATCGTCGGCACCGGCAAACAGTCGCTCCCCCAGATCGCCGCGGTCCATGCCGTGCGTCCCCTCAGGGAAGTACGCGTCTCCAGCCGGAACCCGGAGACGCGGGCGAAGTTCGCAGAAGGCGTGACCGCGGCGCTCGGCATCCGGGCAACACCGGTCGAAACGCTGGAAGAGGCCATCACCGACGCCCCCATCGTCACGCTGATCACCAACTCGACCGCGCCCTTCCTCGACGCGGGGATGCTGGCGAAAGGCTGTCACCTGAATGCGATGGGCGCGATCGTGCCGGCCCGCGTCGAATTCACGGACGACGTCTTTGCGCGCGCGGACGTGGTCGCGGTCGACAGCCTCAGGAGCGTCCGCGACCTGTCGACCGAGTTCCAGAACCACTACGGCGAGGACGAGGCGGCCTGGGCGGGGGTGAAGACCATCGCCTCGGTTGTCGCATCGGGTGCGGGTCGGCCGAAGGATGCGGACGTCACCCTGTTCAAGGCGATGGGGATGGGCATTTCGGACCTCGCCCTCGCGATCGAGGTCCTGAAGCGCGCGCGCGCCGCCGGCAAGAGCCACGCGGTGCCCGAGCGCGTTCGCGTGCCGCCGCGGCTCCTCTGAAACGCCTCTCGGAGCCCGCGCCTCAGGCGGCAGGCAGCTCCACCGTCCAGGCGTCGTAGCCATAGACCCAGTCGGGGTTCGTCGCCTGGCGCATGAACTCGTTCTTGTGCGAGGTCGCCTGGATCAGCGAGGTGCGCTCTTTCCGCGCCGCCTCGAAACGGCGGAAGGCGGCCGGGATGTCGTCGGTGCCTCCGTCGGCGAGGCAGCGGGACAGCACCACGGAATCCTCCAGCGCCGACGCCGCGCCCTGCGCCATGTAGGGCGTCATCGGGTGGCAGGCGTCGCCCATCAGCACGACCGATCCGTCGGACCACTTGGGCAGCGGATCGCGCTCGAACAGCGCCCATTTATAGACCGCGGGACAGGCGTCGAGCACGGCGCGGACGTCCGGATGGAACGCCTTGAACGTCTCGCGCAGCTCGCCGAGGTCGCCCTTGGCGGACCAGGATTCGACCTGCCAGTCCTGCTCCGGCTGACTCGTCGTGAAGTAGATCTCGTCGCGGTTGCTGGTGACGTAGTAGATCACGATATGGCGGTCGGGGCCCCACCACTTGCAGCTGTCGTCGAGCTCCCGGCCCTTGAGCAGCGCGGCGGGAAACGTGGTTCTGTAGGCGGCGCGGCCGGTGAAGACCGGCGCTTCGGCGCCGAGCATCCATTCGCGCGTCACCGAATGGACGCCGTCCGAGGCGATCACGGCATCCGCCGTCACCGTGGCGCCGCCTTCGAAGCGCATCGTTACGCCGGCGCTTCCCTGGTCGATGCCGACGATCTTGTGGCTGTAGCGGATGGTCTCGTCGGGCACTGCGCCGTGAAGCGCGGAATGGAGATCGCCCCGGTGCATCAGCAGATAGGGGACGCCGTAGCGCTCCTCCGCCGCACCGCCGAGCGGATGCTCGTTCGTCAGTTCGCCGGTGTCCGAGATGCGGTTGCGCCAGTAGGGCGGCCGGAAGGCGGCTGCGCGAATTTTGTCGCCGACACCGATGCCGGTGAGGACCCGCATCGCGTTCGGGCTCATCTGGATGCCGGCGCCGATGCGCGCAAAGGCAGGCGCCTGCTCGTAGATCGTCGTCTCTATTCCTGCCTTCCGCAGGCAGGCAGCGACCGCGAGCCCGCCGATCCCCGCGCCGATGACGGCGATCCTGGGTGACTTACCGGCCATGTTTCTTCCCCCGTTGGTTCCGGCCTTTCATGCGGCCGGACCGTCGGAAAGACTTACCTTCGGACGGTCGGGATGTCACGGATCGGCGCGGCATCGGCGCATGCGGAACGCGCACGGCTTCGGGAGAGAACGGTTCAGCTCGTCTCGGCCTGGCAGCGGCGCCAGTGCTGGGCGCCCCCAGCTTCGGGGCTCGGCGCGCGCCCGGTCGGCCAGAGGCGCATGTCCTCGTCCCCCATCAGGTCCATGTCGACGGTCTTGCCGGCATCCGCCTCGCCGGCGGGGACGACGTAGCTGAAATCGTGGCGTCCGTAGTCGCCCTCGATCTTGCGGCAGCCCGGCGTGACGATCGTATCGCCGGAGATCTCAAGGCGCTTCTGCCCGAAGCACCACTTGCCGTCGATCGAGTCGGCCGATGCGGGTAATGCGATCGCCGCCGACAGTCCTGCCGCCAGCAGTACCGAACGAAACGCCACCATCGTCCCCTCCTCCGAGTCACTCCATCAGGAGCACGGATTTTCCGACGATCTTCCGTTCCTCGAGCATCCGGATGCCCTCCATGTACTTCTCGAACGGCAGGCGGTTCATGATGTTCGCGCTGACCTTGCCCTTGAGCAGGAGGTCGAACAGCGCCGCCTGCGCCTTGCCGATGAGGGGCGAGCCGTCCTTGATGTAGAAGTTGATGGTCGAGCCGACGACCGCGATGTTCTTGAGGAGCAGGTAGTTCGTCCGAACCGCCGGAATGGTGCCCGAGGTGAAGCCGGACACGACGACCCGGCCCTCGCTCGCGAGTGCCCGCAACGTTGCATCGAACACCTCGCCGCCGACGAGATCGAAGGCGAGATCGACGCCGTGCTTGC
>JAYOEF010000024.1:0-27865 GCA_038106605.1 Alphaproteobacteria bacterium | reverse complement strand
CCGCCTCCCCCGCCCCCGCCTCCGCCCCCTCCGGCGGCCCCGGCGCAGATGGGCGGCATGGCGTTCCGCGTGCTGTGGAACCAGATCGTGCGGTCGATCAAGTCGCTGTTCGGCATCAAGCCCTGAGCGAACCGCCTGCTGAATTGAAAACGGCCCGCACCGTCCGGTGCGGGCCGTTTCGTTTCCGGCGGTCGCCGGGTAAGTCTCAGACCGTCATGTGACGGGCGCGCGCGCCCCGCTGGATCGCGGCGGCCGCAAGCGGATCGATCTGCAGGTCATAGGCGAAGGCTTCGAGAAGCTCGAGTTCCTCCTGGCTCGCGTGAAGATCGGCGGCGACGATCTCGCAGGCGAAGGCATAGGCCGTCTCGCGGAGCTTTGCGGGAAGCGCGGCCTTGATCGCGTCGATCACGCCCTGGGCACCGGCGGGTTTCGCCAGAAGCGCGGCGCAGGCCTCGGCGTCCTTGGTCAGGTTGTCGGGCTCGTAGTCCCCGAAAACCGGCATGCGGTCTACGATCTGGCCGATACGCAGAAGCTCCTTGTCCGTCATGTCGCTGTCCACGGCCGAGGCGATCACCATCGTGTAGATCAGGGCGCTGTGGGGCGTAATCTTGCTCATGTCGTCTCCGATTGCGGTTTGCAGGCAGGTAAGCGCCGACCGCCGCGGCGTCAAGTCAAACCTGTTCGGACAGAAAGTCGCGCGTGATCTGGACCACCTCGGAAAGCCCGATCCGCTGGATTTCCACGCCATCCGGAAAGGCGCCGGCCAAACGGGACGGCATCATCGGGTCGAGCATGACGAAAACCCCGGAATCCGTGGCTCTGCGGACCAGCCGACCGTAGGCCTGCTTGAGCCGCAGGCGGGCGATCAGGTCATCGTAGCGGGACCGGGAGAACGCCTTGCGGCGCGCGCGGTGGAGGATCGACGGGCGCGGCCAGGGCACCCGGTCGAACACGATCAATCTCAGGCTGCGGCCCGGCACGTCGACGCCGTCTCGCATGGCATCGGTGCCGAGAAGACAGGACCGCTCCTCCGCGCGGAAGATCTCGACGAGGCTTCCCGTGTCCATTCGGTCGACATGCTGGGCGAGCAGCGGATAGCCGCGGTCCTCGAGCGCCGGGGCGATGCGCGCATGCACGTCGCGGAGGCGCGTGATCGCGGTGAACAAGCCGAGCGCGCCTCCGCCCGCAGCAAGGAACAGCTCGCGATAGGCGGCCGCCACCTGCGCCATGTCGTCCTTCCGGACGTCGGTGACGACGAGGACGCGAGTCTGTTTCGGATAGTCGAAGGGCGATGCCATCTGCGCCCGGAACGGCGGGTGCGCGAGGTGGCTCGTGCCGGTCCGCTCCTCGGCCGACAGCCAATCCGCCTCGACGTCGCCGGTGCCGTCCCTCAAAGTCGCCGACGTGATGACGACGCCCTGCGCCGGCTCGATGACGGATTTCGCGAAGGGCAGCATCGGATCGATCCAGTGGCGGTGCATGCCGACATCGACGTCTCGTCCTTGGGACCGCTCGACCGAGAACCAGTCGACGAACTCCTCGGGCGTGCCCTCGCGCAAAGCATCGAGCATCTGGCGCCACGCCTCGATCTCGCCCTCGGCGCGGCGACGGAGACCGCGCGAAACGCTCTCGATGCGGTTCCGCGTCGGCGTGTCGAGATCGGAAGCATACTCGTCGAGCACGACCATCAGCCGTTCCGAGAGCGCGCGCATCGGCTGAACGAGGCGTCCGAGCGCCTCGTGCAGCGTTACGGCGGCATCGATCAGGCCGGGAACGGGGTTCGCCGCCTCGGCCTCGATGTCGTAGGGCGAACGCGCGTCGCCCGCGCGCGCATAGACCTGCTGGCGGATGCAGGCGAGGAACGTCTCCGCCTCGCCGCGCCCGGTGCCGCCGGCAATGCGCGCCGCCCAGCCCGGACCGGGAAGCGCGTGCACGGCCTCCAGGATCGCATCGACGAATTCGCCGATCCGCTCGTCGAGTGCCGCGACGTCCTCGATGCGGCGCTGCAGGCCGCGGGCGCGGGTCTTGCGACCCTCCTCCGGCCCGAGAATCCAGCGCCGAAGCTCAGCCCCCTCCTGGCCGCTGAGACGCGCCGAGAACGCGGAATCCGCCGCGTCGAACAGGTGATGGCCCTCGTCGAACACGAGGCGGGTCGGCACCTGGCCGTCGTCGAGCCCGCCGGTCGCGACCTGCGCGAGAACGAGCGCGTGGTTGGCGACGACGATGTCGGCCCGGCGCGCCCGGCGAACGGTCTTCTCGACGAAGCATTTGTGATAATGCGCACAGGCCGAGTAGATGCATTCGCCCCGCCGGTCTGCGAGCCCGATCGTGTTGCGCGCGCCGACGAGATCGACAAGCCACGCCGGGAAATCGCCGCCGACCATGTCGCCGTCCCGGGTCGCGGTCGTCCAGCGCGCGATCAGGCCGAGGGCGACCGCGTCCTGCGGCCGGCCGCGCAGCCCCGTCACCGCGTCCTCGTAGTTCAGAAGACAGATATAATTCTCGCGTCCCTTCCGGATCACAACCTTGTGCGCCTTCACGCGCGGGTCAGGATGGAGCCGGTCGAGCTCGCCGTCGATCTGGCGCTGCAGGTTCCGCGTGTAGGTGCTGATCCACACAGCGCCGTCGTTCTTCTCGGCCCAGAGGCTCGCTGGCGCGATGTAGCCGAGCGTCTTGCCGACGCCCGTGCCGGCCTCGGCGAGCACCGCGTTGGGCACACCCTCCTCGTCCCGCGGGGAAAAGGCATGCGTGACCGCCGACGCGTAGTCGCCCTGCTGCGGCCTGTCTTCGGCGCCGGGGCCGACGAGTTCAGCCAGCCTGTGCCGCGCCTCGTCCGGCAAGACGGGAAAGTTCCCGGGCTCGCCCTCGGGCGCGAACTCCGACCACTCGGGAAGCCGCCGCCACACTTCGAGGCCGCGATTGGGAAGCCCGTCCGCGGGCGGCGTCTCGGCGCGAAGCGCACGGAGCGCGAGCCCCGACCAGCTCCAGTCGCCGACCTCCATCATCCGCGCCGTCTCGGCGACGAGATCGCGGTCGCGCCCGGGCTCCATCCGGACGAGCTCGGTGAGGAGCGCGCCCGCCGCGAGCTGAAGCGTCCTCGCCTCGGCCTCGATCCCGTCGGGCGGGTCGATTTCGAGCGCATCGGCGAGCCCGGCCGCCGTCGGACGGCAGAAACGGCCGGGATGGACGAATGCGAAGAGTTCGAGCACGTCGAGCGCGCGGAACGGCGCGGTATTGAGCCGGCGCGCCGTCGCCGGGGCGTGGCAGACCAGCGGCACAAGCCCGTCGGCGAGGCGGCGCACCGCCTCCTGCGCCGGCAGCTCCTCGGCGTTTCCGTCCGCATGGACGAGCACGGCACCCCGGTGCCCTGCGGCGAGCGCGGGCACGTCGAGGCGGCGGGGCACCTGGGGTGCGGCGGCGGGTGCGTTCGACATGGGCAGACTATACAGGGACCGGGCCGCGGGGCGGAGATTCGGGACCGTTCGGGTGCCTACCCAATTTATTGACGCAGGCGGCAACCGGACGTAGGTTCCGCGAATCCGCAATTCTGGAGGATATCTCTCGTGGCCGATCTTGCATCCCTCGGCGCGCAGGCCAAGGCATGGCCGTTCGAAGAAGCCCGCAGACTGGCGGCCCGGTTCGAGAAATCGGCGCCCGCCAAAGGCTATGCGCTGTTCGAGACCGGCTACGGACCGTCGGGGCTGCCGCATATCGGCACGTTCGGCGAGGTCGTGCGCACGACGATGGTGCGCCGCGCCTTCGAGACGATCTCCGACATCCCGACCCGCCTGTTCGCCTTCTCGGACGACATGGACGGGCTCCGCAAGGTACCGGACAACATCCCGAACAAGGACATGGTGCGCGAGCATCTCGGCAAGCCGCTGACGAGCGTGCCCGACCCGTTCGAGAAGTACGAGAGCTTCGGCCACCACAACAACGCGATGCTGCGCTCGTTCCTCGACGCATTCGGCTTCGAGTACGAGTTCCAGAGCGCGACGGACTACTACCTGTCGGGCCGCTTCGACGCGACGATGCTGAAGATCCTTCAGCATTACGACGAGGTGATGGAGGTCATGCTGCCGACCCTCGGCGAGGAGCGGCGAGCGACCTACAGCCCGTTCCTGCCGATCTGCCCGGAGACCGGCCGCGTCCTCCAGGCGAAGGTGATCGCACGCGACGTCGATGCAGGAACCATCGTCTACGAGGACGAGGACGGCAACGCGATCGAGACCGAAGTCACCGGCGGCCGCTGCAAGATGCAGTGGAAGGCCGACTGGGCGATGCGCTGGACCGCGCTCAACGTCGATTACGAGATGTCGGGCAAGGATCTGATCGATTCCGTGAAGCTGTCGACGCGCATCTGCCGCATCCTCGGCGGCACGCCGCCCGAGGGCTACACCTACGAGCTCTTCCTCGACGACAAGGGCGAGAAGATCTCGAAGTCGCGCGGCAACGGACTCTCGGTCGAGGAGTGGCTCGCCTACGCGCCGCCGGAAAGCCTCGCGCTCTTCATGTACAACGCGCCGAGGAAGGCGAAGCGCCTCTATTTCGACGTCATCCCGCGCAACGTCGACGATTACCTGACGTTCCTCGAGAAGTTCGAGGGCGAGGACGATGCGGCGAGGCTGGAGAACCCCGCCTGGCACATTCACAACGGCAAGCCGCCGGCGCCCGAGGGCCATGTCAGCTACGGGCTGCTGCTCAATCTCGTCAGCGTGTGCAACACCGAGGACCCGGCCGTGCTCTGGGGCTTCATCACCCGCTACGCGCCCGAAGCGACACCCGAGAGCGCACCGATCCTCAACGGCCTCGTCGGCTACGCGATCGCCTATTACCGCGATTTCGTTAAGCCGGCGAAGCAGTACCGGCTGCCGACCGCGTCGGAGCGCACGGCAATCGAGGACCTCGTCGGCGCACTCGAAGCGCTGCCCGAGGGCGCCGACGCCGAAACGATCCAGAACGCGATCTACGAGGTCGGCAACCGCCATCCGTTCGAGAATCTGCGCGACTGGTTCAAGGCGCTCTACGAGGTGCTGCTGGGCCAGAGCCAGGGGCCGCGCTTCGGCTCGTTCGTCGCGCTCTACGGCAAGGCGGAGTCGATCTCGCTGATGAAGCGCGTCCTCGCCGGCCAGAGCGCCGCGGCGGAGTAGGCTTCGGGGCGTTTCCCCGCGGCCGGGTGATCCGCCGGCTGCCTGACGGCGTATCCCGGTCGATGAACATTTTCTATCTCGACCGTGATATCGGCCGCGCCGCCCGCTATCACTGCGACCGCCACGTCGTGAAGATGCCGCTGGAGACGGCGCAGATCCTGTGCACGGCGCTGCACCGGTACGGGGTCGAGGCGCCCTACAGGCCGACGCATGCGAAGCACCCGTCCGTGCTGTGGGCGGGCGACAGCCTCGCCCACTGGCGTTGGCTGCGTCGCTTCGGCAAGGCGCTGTGCCGCGAATACAGCCATAGGTACGGGCGGCGACACGCATCCGAGGACATCATCGACGCCCTGCCCGAAACGCCGTCGATCCCTGACCTCGGCTGGCGCGACCCGCCTCAGGCGATGCCGGAGAACCGCAAACGGGGCGACCCGGTGGAAGGTTACCGGGCGTTCTATCGTGCCGAAAAGGCGGGCTTCGCGAAATGGACGGGCCGCCGTGTCCCGCGGTTCATGGAGGATGACCAGGCCTCGAGCGCAGTACGCGAGCGAGACGCGGCCTAGTTCAGCGGCCCCTGCGTGCCGGGCGCGACGATTTCGGGTTTGGCCGCGGTCGGGCCGGCCTGATGGTGGACCATCTTCCACAGCCGCCCCTCGCGCACGAACAGGTTGGTCGCGATCAGGTAGTTGCCCTGGATCTCCTCGAAGCAGATCACCGCGGCGGTGTCGCCGTACTGGCGGGCGTGCGCATCGTGGCAGAGGATCGCGGGCGACTGCGGATTGCGGATGATGGCGAGCCAGCTCTCCATCACCGCCTCGTAACCGAACAGCGCGCCCCATCCGGGATGGACGCAGGCAACCGGCGCGTTGCGCGACCACAGATCGAGCATCGCCTCCGTATCGCGATCCGCGAAGGCGCGATAGAAGGCCTCGTTGGCGAACAGGATCGCATCCGCGTCCGACATCGGCGCCCCTTCCGGCCGGAGCCGGGTTGCGGCTACTTGAGCTCGACGCCCATCTTTTCCTGGTCGAGGAAGATGTTGGGCTTCAGGAACATCGAGAGGATCAGCGCGCCGTTGGGCGACCAGGCATCGTGCCGGCTGCCGGCAGGACGCCAGACATAGTTGCCTGCGGTCACCTCGCCCTCGTCGTCGACGAGCGTACCTTCCAGAACGAAGGTCTGTTCGAGGGCGACATGCTCGTGAAATGTCAGCTTCGAGCCCGGCGCCCACTTGAACAGCGCCGTCATCATGCCGGTCTCCTCGTCCTGCATCAGGATCTTCATTTCGATCCCGGCGCAGGGCGTCGGCTTCCAGGGAAGCTTGTCGACCTCGACGAACCGTGACGCAAGATCCGGAAGGTCGGTATGTTCCTTGAAGAGCGGGGTGACGACGGCCATGGAGTCCTCCGTTCGCGACTGTAATTCGGATCCGAAGTGTCCTATGGACGTCGTCATGCCGTCAAGCCGCGGTCCGGAGCGCGAGGCCGATCTCGGACACGTGGCGGTGGTCGGTCCCGCAGCAGCCGCCGAGCACGCTGAGCTGACGATTCTCGCGGAGAAGCTCGGCAAACTGCCGGCCGAGCTCGGCCGGATCGCCCTCGTCGAGCGTCTCCGCCTCGTCGAGCTCCGCATGGCTGCAGCGCGAGGCGTTGGCACGTACCCCCATGATCCGGGCATTGCCTGCGAGCGCGTCGGCGAAATGGGTCGGATGCGCGCAGTTGATCATGTAGTAGGCGGGATAGGCGCCGGTGGCCCGGTCCACGGCGTCGACCGCGTCCTGCAGCGTATCGCCCGAGGGCAGCCGCCCGTCCGTCTCGACCGTGAACGACACGGCGACCGGCATCCCCGCCGCCTTCGCCGCGCGCGCCACGCCCGTGGCTTCCGGGATGTTGTTCATGGTGAGCGCCGAAATCAGGTCGGCGGCAGTGTCCGCAAAAATGCGGGCCTGGACCGAGTGATACGCTACCGCTTCGTCGGCGCTCATCAGCGCGCCCGGAACGTAGCCGTCTCCGCGCGGGCCGATGCAGGCGCTGATGACCATCGGTGTCGCGGGCGTCTCGTTCGCCGCGCGCACCTCCGCGAGAAACGCGATCGCCTCGCGGTTGATCGCGGCGAGCCCGGCGGCATCGAGGCCGAGCTTGGCGCCCCAGTCCGCGCTCGCCCGCCAGGTCGCGCTTTCGAGCAGAAGACCGACTCCGTCCCGTTTCGCGATGGCGATGTAGGGGTCGAAGTATGCACGGAGGCGTTGTCGGCCTTCCTCGCTCCCAAGGAGATCGAAGGAAGCGAAATAGGGGAGCTCGACGCCTTCCTGGAAGATCATGACGGTCTCGAGACCGCCGTCGGTGAGAATGCGCGTTCCGTTGAGCTGGGGAAGCCGCGTCCTGTACTTGGCCATGATGTCGTGTCCTTTCTCCGGTCGTTTGCGTTGCGTCCCGGGGCGCCGCGGACTATCTGGAAAACGCCACCCGGCATCTACCCGACCCGCGGTCCAGCGCCGCATTTTTCGGAAACTGTGAGGAAGAACAGACGGTTACCCGAATCCATCCCCCGGCTGGCGAATGCCTAGCGGGCCCGCAGCGCTGGCCAACTGTACCGGCGGTACAGTACGTTGCCGCGCGATCGGAAAAACGAGCGGGACGGAGCGATGGGGGCCGCGAACGAGGCCGAACGGCGCAAGGGCGCGGACACGCGCGAACGGCTGCTGGATGCCGCGGAATCCGCCGTGCTCGAGAAGGGATTCGCAGCGACATCGATCGAGGAGCTGATCGCCGCCGTCGGCATCACCAAGAGCGGCTTCTTCTATCACTTCCCCGACAAGGGCGCGCTCGCCAAGGCGCTGCTGGAACGCTACCTCGAACGCGAGGAAGAGCTGTTCGACGACCTGTTCGCGCGCGCCCGCGACCTCGACGACGATCCGCTGCATGCCTTCCTGATCGGTCTCAAGCTGATGGCCGAGATGATGAGCGACCTGCCCGCGGGGCATCCGGGCTGCCTCGTCGCCTCCTATTGCTACCAGGAGAACCTGTTCAACCGCGACGTCCGCGATCTCAACCGCGAGGGCGTGCTGCGCTGGCGCCGCCGCTTCCGGTCCTATCTCGACGAGATCGCCGCGCGTTATCCGCCGAAGGTCGACGTCGATCTCGACGCCGTCGCAGACATGTTCTCCGCCCTCGCCGACGGCGGCATCATCCTCGCGAAAACGGTGCGCGACCGGGACGTTCTGCCCGGCCAGCTGATGCTCTACCGCACGTTCGTAAGAACCGTTTTCTCCGGCACGGATCGCTGAGGATCAGGCTGCCTCGGCGCGCGCGGCGACCGGGCGCTGGCCGGCCACCGAGGTCCGGCGCAGGACGCGGCTTTCCTTCGGATCGAACCATGTGCGCGCGTGCAGCGTCGACAGGTTGTCCCACATCACGAGATCGCCCGGCGTCCACACATGCTCGTAGGTGTAGGCGGGGTCTTCGAGGACGGCGAACAGGCGTTCGAGCAGCGCATCGCTCTTAGCCCGGTCCATGCCGACGATGTGGTCCGTCATCAGCCGGTTGACGTAGAGCACCTCCTCGCCCGACTCGGGATGGCGGATCACCATCGGATGGTCGAACTGGGGCGCATCCGGCGAACTCTCCTTGGCCTTGACCGTTGAGTTGGCTGCGTAGTCGTAGACGTTGTGCGCCTTGAGCCCGCGGAGCCCGGCCTTGAGGTCGTCGGGCAGCGCTGCGAAGGCACGCACCGCGCTCGAGAACCTCGTATTGCCGCCCGTCGACGGAATCTCGATCGCGAACAGGATCGTCGCCCGCGCCGGCGTCTCGTAGTAGCACTGGTCCGTGTGATACTGCATCTCGCCGTCGGGCAGGATGCCGGGCATGCCCTCGACGCTCTTGTTGGCGACGTACATGTAGTTCTGCGGGCCCTTGTCCACGACCTTGACCGTTCGGACCTCCTGACGCGGTCCGAACCATTCGGTGAAGGCGATCTGCTGCGGACCCGATAGTTCCTGGCCCGGAATGACGATTACCTTGTGGGCGACGAAGGCATCGCGGATCGCCCGCATCGTCGCCTCGTCGATGCCCTTGCGCAGATCGACGCCGGTCACCCGTGCGCCGATGTGATCCGAAAGTCTTTCGACTCCGATAGCCATCGTCTCCTCCCGACCCATCGATTGCTTCGATTTCTAAGAAAAGTATCCGCCCCGCTCGCGCGTTGTCAATTTGAGGGCAAATTGGCGGAGGATCCGTCCCGATCGGCCGCAGGCCTGACGGGATGACAACCCCGGCGGGTGCCTCTAATCTGTCCGCAACAACACAGGGAGAAACGCCGCATGCGTCTCGGCTACTTCACGATGCCCATGCATCCGCTGGACACCAACTACACCGAAACGCTGAAGCAGGACCGCGAGGCGATCATCCTCGCGGACAAGCTCGGCTTCTACGACGCCTTCGTCGGCGAGCATCTGAGCGACGCGGCCGAGAACATCACGAGCTCGATGCTGTTCCTCGCGACGCTCATCCACTCGACGAAGACCATCAAGCTCGGCACCGGCACATCGAACCTGACGCATACGCATCCCGTGCTTGCGGCGAGCCACGCGGCGATGTTCGACCATCTCGCCGAGGGCCGCTTCATCTTCGGCATCAGCCCGGGCACGCTCCGCTCGGACCGCGAGGTCCTGAATATCCTCGGCGAGGACATCAACAAGATGTTCGCCGACTCGATCGACGTTATCCTGGAAATCTGGAACCGCGAGCCGCCCTACCGCATCGAACTGCCCGGCAATCGCTGGAAGGTGACGACCGAGGTGACGCTCGATGCGCCCTACGGCACCGGCATCATGCAGAAGCCCTACCAGATGCCGCGGCCCGAAATCGTCGGCACCGTGGTCGCGCCCTTCTCGAAGGGCGTGATCGAGATGGGCAAGAAGGATTTCCACCCGATGTCCGCCAACTTCCTGATGGACAAGTGGGCGGCGACCCATTGGGCGAACTACGCCGAGGGCGCGGAGTCCGCGGGCCGCAAGGCGGACCCGGCCGACTGGCGCATCGCGCGCACGATCTTCGTCGCCGACGACGACAAGGTCGCGCTGTCCTACGGCAAGACGGACGAGAAGAGCCCATACCGCTTCTACTACAAGCAGCTCGTCTACAAGCTGACCAAGGGCGGCCGCCAGGCGGTGTTCAAGCACCACCGCGACGAGCCCGACGAGGCGATCACGCTCGACCGCGTGCTCGACGATCTCGTGATCTGCGGCACGGTCGAGTCGGTGGTCGACCAGATCCTCGCGTTCCGCGAGGTGACGGGCGACTTCGGCGAGCTGGTCATCGCCGGAATGGACTGGGTCGACGAGAAGCTGACCAAGCGCTCGATGCAGCTGATGGCCGAAGAGGTGATGCCGCGGGTCAATGCGGCGATCGGAAAGGCCGCCGCCGCCGAATAGGGGCGGCGGTCCCGGCGGCGGTCCCGACGGCGGTCTGGGCGCCGGGATCAGGCGCCGAGATAGACCGCCATCGCGGCGTAGTGGCAACCGAAGCCGCCGACCACGAACGCGTGCCAGAGCGCGTGGTTGAAGGGCAGCGTGCGCCACAGGTAGAACACGAGCCCCGCGGTATAGACCACCCCGCCCGCGAGCAGGAGATTGGCGCCGGCCGGTCCCAGCCCCGCGAACATCTGGCCGCTCCACAGGAAACCGGCCCAGCCCATCGCGAGAAAGAGCGGGATCATCGTCCAGTGCAGGCGGCCGGTCTTGAGCCGGATCGCGATGCCGGCGGCGGCAAGCGCCCATTCGCCGATCGTCAGCTGGAGGCCGAGCGGCTCCGGGAAGGCAAGCAGCAGGATGGGCGTGTAGGTGCCCGCGATCATCGCGAAGATGGCGCAGTGATCGAACGCGAGCCACAGACGGCGGCGGCGCGCGCGCCGGGCACGGCGCAGCTCGCGGTCGCGGAACGGGAGCGCGATGCGGCGCTCGAAACCGGCCTCGAGCGCGAGCCACTGCTCGAAGTCGAACCCGCGCGGCGCGCTGTGGAACAGCGTCGAAGCGAGCATCGTGGCGAACGCCGTGAGCCCGAATACGCCGCAGGCGAAGACCGCGAGCGGACTTCCGATGTTGCCGGCATGGGTCACGAGGTGGACGAAGGCACCGGCGGCGAACAGCGCACCGATTCCGTGCACCGCAGCGTTCGCGAACTCCTCCGCATCCGAGGGCAGCACCCACGCCATGCGCGCGCGGATCGCATCGAACCCAGGCTTCATTCCGTCCACGTCACCCCAAGCGACAGCGTATCACTCGCGAAATTCTAGGCGGCTTGCCGCGCCGCGCAAGGGGGGATCGTCAGAGTTCCGTCCGGACTTCCCACAACTCCGGAAAGAAGCGGTTCTCGAGCGCGCGGCGCAGATAGGCGACGCCCGCCGTCCCGCCGGTGCCGCGCTTGGCACCGATGATCCGCTCGACCGTGGTGACGTGCCGGAACCGCCACTGCTGGAACCAGTCCTCGAGGTCGACGAGTTCCTCGCCGAGCTCGTAGACCGTCCACCAGGTCTCGGTGTCGCGATAGACGGTGAGCCAGGCCGCGGTCACTCCCGGATGGGCGCTATAGCGCTTGGTGACGTCGCGATGAAGAACCTCGTCAGGGATTGGCAGGCCGCGCGCCGCCATCAGCCGCAGCACCGCATCGTAGAGGCTCGGCCGCTTCAGCGTTTCCAGAAGCCGCGCATGGATCTCCGGCCGGTCGCGGTGCGGCTCCAGCATCGCTTCGTTCTTGTTGCCGAACAGGAACTCGATCTGGCGGTACTGGTGCGACTGGAATCCGGACGACTGGCCGAGACGGTCGCGAAAGGTGAGGTAATCGGCCGGCGTCATCGTCGACAGCACGTCCCACGACTGAATGAGCTGCGACTGGATGCGGCTGACGCGCGACAGCATCTTGAATGCGGGGCGCAGCTCGTCGCGCTCGATCGCCGCGATCGCCGCCTCGAGCTCGTGGAGAACAAGCTTCATCCAGAGTTCGGTCGCCTGGTGGATGATGATGAACAGTCGCTCGTCGTGCTGTTCGGTCAACGGCTGCTGCGCAGACAGGATCATGTCGAGGCGCAGATAGTCGCCGTAGGTCATCGACTCGCTGAAGTCGGTGTGCGCGCCGTGCGGCAGCCGGCCCGGAAGGTCGGGTATTTTCGCGGGGTCTGTGTCGTCGCTCATCGAAGCCTCACCTCAACCTTCACGTCACCGCCGCCCGGATCTTGTATTCTGGCCGGTCCCAGTCGCCGCCCTCCATCACGTCGCTCAGTACCGAGACCGCCGACCAGACGTCGCGGAAACCGACATAGAGGGGCGCGAACCCGAAGCGCAGGATGTCGGGCTCGCGGAAATCGCCGATCACGCCGCGGCCGATCAGCGCCTGGACGATGGCGTAGCCGTCGGGATGGCGGAGGCACACCTGGCTGCCCCGCCTCAAGGCTTCGCGCGGCGAGGCGAGCGAGAAGCCGTGGCCGGCGCATTCCTGCTCCACAAGGGCGATGAAGGTTTCCGTGAGCAGGATCGACTTCCTCCGGATTTCCTCCATGTCGGCCTCGAGCATCAGCGCAACGCCTTCCTCCAGCGCGGTCAGCGCGAGGACCGACGGCGTGCCGCACAGATGGCGCGCGATTCCGTCGGCCGGACGGTAGCTCTGTTCGAACGCGAACGGCGCGGCATGCCCCATCCAGCCGGACAGGGGCTGGCGCGCGGCGGCCTGGTGACGCGCGGCGACGAACAGGAACGCCGGCGCGCCCGGCCCGCCATTGAGATACTTGTAACCGCAGCCCACCGCGAAGTCGGCGTTGGCATCGTTGAGATCGACGGGGACGGCGCCGGCCGAATGCGACAGGTCCCACAGGACGAGGGCGCCGGCCATGTGGGCATGCGCCGTCATCGCCTTCATGTCGTGCATCTCGCCCGAACGGTAGTCGACGTGCGTGAGCATGACGACGGCGACGGTCTCGTCGATGGCGTCGACAAGTGCCTCGCGCTCGACCGCGCGCACCTCGTACTCGGCGGCAAGAAGCGAGACGAGACCCTCGGCGACGTAGATGTCGGTCGGGAAGTTGCGCGCCTCGGTCAGGATCACGCGCCTCCTCGGCCGGAGCGCGCAGGCCGCCGCGAGCATCTTGAACAGGTTGACGGAGGTGGAATCGGCCGCGATCACCTCGCCCGGCGACGCGCCGACGATCCGCGCGATCGCATCGCCGACGCGCTGCGGCAGCCCGATCCATCCGTGATCGTTCCAGCCCCGGATCAGCGACTGGCCCCATTCCTCTCGCGTCACCTCGATCATCCGGGCAAGCGTGCGCGTCGGTAACGGCCCGAGCGAATTGCCGTCGAGATAGACGACACCGGACGGCAGGTCGAATTCGTCGCGGAAGCGTCCGAGAGGGTCTTCGCGGTCGAGCGCCGCGAGCGCATCAGGAGCAATCACAGGCACCCCGCCCCGCACGGCACGGGGCGCAGCCCGCAGCGCTGCCCCTGGAATTCCTTATTTCCGCCCGAATGGCGCCGCAATGCGCTGGCTCCATCTCCGCCGTCGAACATTTCTGGACGAAAGGGAACACCGTCATGTCTGCGACTGTAAAGGTTTTTATGGCGACCGCGGCGGCCGCGCTTGTGTCGGCGTGCTCCGGTCACCTGTCCGAGGCGGAGCGCTCGCCGGCGCCCTCCGACCTCTTCGCCGCGAAGCTTCAGTCCGGTTACGTCGCGCTTGCGCGCGCCGAAGCCGACGAAAACGATTTCGAGGATGCCCGCGCCTTTGCCGATCGGGCGCTCAGCGCGGCGCGGGGAAAGCCGACCCAGCCGGAGGCTCTGTCCGCCCGCAAACTGCCCCAGGAGCGCCTGCCCGCGCTCGCCGACGCACGCGCGCGGCTGGTCCGCGCACTCGATTCCGGTGCCGGCGCGCGCGCGCCGGAAGATGCCGCGGAGGCGCAGCTCGGCTTCGATTGCTGGATGCAGGAGCAGGAGGAGGATTTCCAGGATGCGGACATCGCCGCATGCCGCGGCCGCTTCCTCGCCGCCATCGCACGTATCGAACCGAAGGCCGTTTCCGACGCGAGCCCGGCGCGGCTGTCCTTAACGCCGGCGGCGCTCGATGCCCCTGTGCGGACGCACGCACCGCTCGCGACGCGCTTCGTGGTCTATTTCGACATCGACGCGGCGGCGCTCACCGCGTCGTCCGAGCAGGAGATCGCGACAGCCGCCGATGCGGTGCGGCGGACCGGTGCGGCGCTCGTCCGCATCACGGGCCACGCCGACCGGGCCGGGACCGACCCGCACAACCTCGCGCTCAGCCGCGCGCGGGCCGAGGCGGTGCGCGGTGCGCTCCGCCGGCTAGGCCTTCCCGAGGTCGGCGTGCTGACGCAGGCCTACGGCGAGACGCGGCCCGCTGTGGCGACGGGAGACGGCGTGAAGGAGCCGCGCAACAGGCGGGTCGAGATCGAGCTGACGCACTGACCCGCTCTCCGCCGGAAACGACGGCGGCCCGCGCCGGGAGGTGCGGGCCGTGCTGCGTTGGCCGGGCGCCAGGCCCGAGACCGGTCAGTCGGGGGCGGGAATGTTCGCGATCAGCTGGGCGATCTTGCCGAGAAGCTGCTTACCGATGTCACCGCCGTCGCCCTGGATCTTCTTCTCGAGGACGAAATCCATCGCGGCGAAGTGCGCGGCCACGACCTTGAGCTGCTGCACGTCGGCCGACGATGTCGCCTCGCGGATGTAGTCGCAGAGCGACCCGCCGATCTTGGTGAGAAGGTTGTAGCCGAAGGAACCGCCCTGGCCCTTGACGTTGTGCACGACCTCGAAGATCGCACGAAGATCCTCGCGGTTGTCCCCGGGCGCCGTCTTCGCGTGCTCCAGCGCTTCCTTGGCCCGGCCGATGTCTTCCGTGATCCATTCGACGAAACTGTCGGCAAGAGCGGCGACGGCAGCCTCGGCTTCGCTGATCGGATCCGATCCGCTGTCCTCTGTCGTTTCGGCGGGCTGCGCCGTTCCGGAATCCATTGGGTTATCCTTCTCGTCCGGCGGCGCCGCGCGCCGCACGAATTGATAACCGTATTGAACCCGACCCCGCTTAACTTTGGGTTAAGCCTGTCCTGCAGGCGTCATACCCCACCATGCGAATCGGTGGGCTTGGCGGCAGGTCGTTGGTATATAGTTAATGCTGATCAGGCGCCGGAACGGCGCCTTCCGAACAGGGGAAAAGGTATGACGGCAAGGACGGGACTATTTTCGCTGGCTCTGGCGGCGGCAACGGCAATGACGACGGCGGCTGAGGCCCACACGGGCGGCGCCGCAGCGACCGGGCTCGCGCACGGCTTCGCCCACCCGTTCGGCGGCCTCGATCATCTCCTTGCCATGATCTCCGTCGGCGTATTCGCGTTTCTTGCGGGCGGGCGGGCCGTCTGGCTCGTGCCCGCGACGTTCGTGGCGATGATGACGGTGGGCGGTGCGATCGGTATCGCCGGTACAGGTCTTCCCTTCGTGGAGACCGGTATCGCTCTCTCGGTCGTCGTAACCGGCGTACTCGTCGCCGTTGGGCGGAAGCTTCCCGTCGCCGGGGCAATGGCGCTCGTGGGCGTTTTCGCGATTTTCCACGGTCAGGCGCACGGCGCCGAAATGCCGGCAGCAGCCTCAGCGCTGTCTTACGGTGCGGGTTTCATGATGGCCACGGCACTGCTCCATGGCGCGGGTCTCGCCGGTGCCTTTGGCGCGAACCTGCTGCTCAGCGCCGGCACGGTGCGGGTGGCCGGCGCTGCGGCCGCAGCGGCGGGTGTTGCGCTTCTCGGCGGCGCAATCTGACGCCGAAATTCAGGGGGCGGCTGAAACCAGCCGTACCTGTCGGTTCTGCGGGAGCCGCGGCGGCAACGTCGCGGCTCCCGTCTTTTCCGGGGTATTGACCGGTCAGGGATCGGCTCGCGAACGGCGGAAATCGTCGGATTCGACGATGCGGGACACCGCATAGCCGATGACGAGCCCCCAGAAGGCGCTGCCGATGCCGAAGATCGAGACGCCGGCCACGGTGACGAGGAAGGTGACGAGCGCGCCGAACGTAAACGCGCCGCGAAAGGCCGTGACGAAGGCGGACTGAAGGACGGGCATCATGGCGAGACCGGCGAGACCGGCGATGAGCGCCACGGGAAGCGCGGCGCCGAGCCCGACCGCGACCGGCGAAAAGATGCCGAAGAGAATGAAGAAGATCCCGAGCCAGATGCCGCCGATGAAGCGCCAGTCCTTTTCGCCGGAGACGTTCAGGATGGCATTGGCGGGCCCTGTGACCACCGTCGGGACCGACCCCAAGAGCCCGTAAATTACCGTGCCCGCCCCGCAGACATAGGTGCTCATGTTTTCCGGAGGTCGGAACCCCGCAGTCCGGAGTATGGCAAAGCCCTGAATGTTGTGCAGTCCGACGACGGTGATGGCGAGAGGGATGACGAATTCGACGAGCGCTGCGACGCTGAACACCGGCATGAGGGCGATTGGTGCCGCGGCATGCAGGGCAAGACCGGCAGGCGGCGTGAAGCGCCCGGTCGCGGCAACCGCGATCGCGCCGGCAGCGAGCGCCGCAAGGAGCGGCGGAACCCTCCGGCGGAGACCGGGCGATGCGGACGACGCCAGGTAGGCGGCGGCCATCGCGCCCGCGATCCAGGGCCCGCCGTCGAAGGCTCCCACGAGGCGCAAGCCGAACGGCAGGAACACGCCCGCGACCATCGCCATCACGATGGGCTCGGGCAAGGCCGCCGTGGCGCGGCGGATCAGACCCGTCGCCGCCAGGACGAGAATCAGGACACCGGTCGCGATATAGGCGCCGACGAGTTCGGGCATGGGGTATTTGGCGAGCGCGGGTCCGACGATGACCACCGCAGGCATGCTGTATCCGAAGGCGAGCGGCTGGCGGTAGAGAACGCACACGACGACGGTGATCAGTCCGCTAAGCGCATAGCCCGCGAAAAGCCACGTCGCGATGTATTCGCCGGGGAGCCGCGCCGCCGTTCCCACCGCGAGGATCATGGCGCCGGGTCCGGAAGCCGCAAATAGAAAGGCACTGAACCCGTTCGCGAGATTGTGCCCGAAGGCACGTCGCGCGATTTCGCGAAGCGGCGGCAGTGGCCGTATGATTGGCTCGATCATCGGTGGTTGCAGCGGTCCCTGTTCGCGGTGGGAGGGTCCGCTGATACCAGATCGGTTGGTCACGCAACAGGGAATGGCCGATGCGCCCGGCGCATGACCGCATGCGGTGGACTCCGCATGCAGTTTTCCGGGCGTTTCGTCAGCGCCAGGCGATGCAGGCGATCGGAGGCAGGTGATTGGCGACCGCCTGCCAACGCTCGCCGTTGCCGTCTCCGATCCACAGATTTCCAGTGGTGGATCCCATCGCGAAACGGCTGTGGGCGGCATCCGCGGCGAGGCCGTGACGGTAGACGAGGTCGAAAGAGTCGACCGAGGGCAGACCGTCGGACAGCACGTCGAAGCTCTTTCCGCCGTCCCGCGTCCGTGTGACGACGAGCCTCCGTCCCACGGGCACGCGAAATTCGTCCTTCACTGCGGGAACGAACCAGGCCGTGTCGGGGTCGTGGGGATGCGCGACGACCGCGAAACCGAAAAGGGACGGCGCCGGCGCGTCGATCTCGATGAACGTCCGCGCGCCGTCGGTCGAACGGAAGATGCCGTTGTGATGCTGGCACCAGAACACGTCGGGCACCGACGTGCAGACGGAAAGCCGATGCGCATCCTGCACGACGGGATCGTATTCCTGGCCCGGCGGCATGTAGGCGTTCCGCATGCCGTTTCCGAGCGACCATGTGGCGGAATCGTCCTCGGTGATCCAGACGCCTCCGGTCGATATTCCGAGCACGATGCGCCCGCTGTCGCGCGGATCGACGCAGACGGAATGGACGCCGGGATCGTCGTAACCTCCGCCCATCCAGCGTTTCCGCTCAGGCCGGTCCCAAAGCGAGTCGACGAGCGACCAACTCTCGCCCCGATCGTCGGAGAGGAAAAGGCCTCCCGGCAGCGTGCCGGCCCAGATCCGGCCCGGCCGGTCGTCGCCGCCGGAGACCAGCGTCCAGATGACCTTCACGCTCGGCGCCGTCTCGGCGTTCTCCGGGTCGGCCGGATAGGCGGGCGTCGGAAGTTCGTTCCAGGTCGCGCCGCCGTCGTCCGAGCGGTGCAGCTTGATGCCGAAGTGACCCAGATTGAGGGCGACGTAGAGCGCACCGTCGCGGGTGTCGGCCAGCACGGCGGTCACCGGTTCGCCGAGGAAGGCGGGCTCCCGCATGCGCCATTCGGCGCCTTGGCTGCCATAGGAGATCAGACCCTTCCGGGTTCCGACCAATAACATTTCGGACATGTCAGCCGCCACTCAGTGCCTGGAATACGTGAATCTCGTCGCGCGCATCGACCGGATCCGACAGGCGGATTCGGTCTCCGACGGCCTCACCGTTGACGAAGACGTTGACGTGCTTGCGCAGCCTGCCCTGCTCGTCCAGCACGTAATGCCCAAGCCGCGGATTGTCGGCGAAGACGGCGTCGAGCGCCTCGCGCACCGTGGCACCCGGGACGGACGCGCTCGGGCAGTCGATATGCCGGCGCAGATTGCTGGTGAAGTGGACGTTCGGCATGGCCCCTGCGACCCGTCGGATGATTCTTCGGACGAACCGCAAAGTGCGGCTTGAATTGTTCAGTTGATATCAACATAATAGACCGATGTCAACCGGCGCTCGCCTCTTCCGCGAAGACATACTTCACGTGCGGGACACATGCCTCTGCCTGTATCTCCAGCGGGCAGCACGCGCTGTAGCACGGCGGTTCGACGACGCGCTCCGGCCGCTCGGCCTGACCAGCGGCCAGTTCTCGCTGATGATGTCGCTCAACCGACCGGAGGCACCGAAGCTCGGCCAGCTCGCGGCCTTCCTTGCCATGGACCGGACGACGCTCACCGCGAACCTCAAACCGTTGGAGCGTCGCGGGCTGGTCTCGGTCGCGGTCGATCCCGACGACCGCAGGAGCCGACGCCTTCATCTCACCGACGACGGCCGTTCGCTTCTCGTCCGTGCGTTTCCGATCTGGCGGAAGACCCATGCCGACATCGAAGCGGATCTCGCAGGCGCCGATGCGGAAGCGCTGCGCGCCGATCTCGTCGCACTCTCCTGACAGGGCGCTATAGTGGCCCGAGACGCCACCCCCGTTCCGACCCCCGGGCCATAATGACAAACGACAGCCGGACCGCGGCCGAGATCATCCGAATTCTCGCCCTCACGCCCCATCCCGAGGGCGGCCATTACCGCGAGACGTTCCGCGATCCGGCCTGCGATGCCGGCGGCAGGTCGCGTTCGACCGCGATCTATTTCCTGCTTGCCGCGGGCGAGGCCTCCCACTGGCACTGCGTCGATGCGGTCGAGACCTGGTTCTGGCATGCGGGCGCGCCGCTCCTGCTCTCGCTTTCCAGCGACGGAAGCGCGACCGAGGAACGGCGGCTCGGCCCGTCCGTCGGCGCGGGCGAAGCGCCGCAGATCGTCATTCCGGAGGGTCACTGGCAGGCGGCACGCACGCTGGGCGATTGGACGCTCGTGAGCTGCACGGTCGCGCCCGGTTTCACCTTCGACGGATTCGAACTCGCCCCGCCGGACTGGAGTCCGGGCAAGAGCTGACGTCACACCGAAATGCTGCAGTTGGCGGATATTACGAGGGGAAAATGGCGCGCCCGGGAGGATTCGAACCCCCAACCCCCTGATCCGTAGTCAGGTACTCTATCCAGTTGAGCTACGGGCGCGCGGAAGGCACCGGTGTATAGCCAATGACGCCAATGGGTGCAATGCGTTCTTTGAGGCGTGCGGCGCCCCGCCGACCGAAGACGGACGGCGAACATAAAGACTGCAGTAAGAATATTTTCGTAAGTGTCCGCTGCAGTTCTGATTCGTCTTTTCCAGAAAAGCGGCGGGACAATGACCTTGTGGGCGCGGAATCGTTAAAGTAATATGCACGCCGGTCTGGGCGGGTTGGCGGATTCGCACGTTTTTACAATAATTTGTCGTATCCTGCTGCGGCACCGTTGGAAATGAAAAATCGGGGGTAAGGCCTGACCATGGCCCGCACGAAAACCCACATCACGCTCCTCCTTTCGGGCATCCTGCTTTCCGGTTGCTCGATGGTGTCCGACTCGCTGTGGCCGTCGCTGACCGGCGAAAGCTCCAGCAAGAACAACAAGAGCACGTCGATCCCCGCTTCGAAGGCCGAAGCAAACGCGCAACCGACCCTTTCGCCGCCGCCGCCGCCGTCACTCGGCAGCACCAATTTCGTTCCGCCGCAGGTCACCCAGGGTGCCGCGACCGGCACGTATGTCGGCCAGCGCGTGGTGGAACTCCGTAACGAGCTGCAGCGGCTCCAGGGCCAGATCGGGCAGCAGAACGCCCAGCTCCAGGCGATCCGCAACCTGACGGTCCAGCATTCGCAGAACTATCACACCACCATCGCGGCGGTGAACGCGAAGCTGCAGGTCGGCACGACGCCGGGCAACCCGACGCTCGTCAACCAGTGGAACGTCGCCCAGGCGAGCCTTGCGCAGGTCGAGAACGACATCGCGCGCATGAACACGCTCGCGAACGGTGTCGCCGGCACGTCCACGCTTTCCGCCTACCTGCTGGAGACCACGCGCGCCGCCTACGGACTCTCCGGCGCCATCGACGAGGACCACCGCCAGCTCGCGATCCTCGAGGACGAGGTCAACCGCACGGTCGTCCTGATCGACCGCCTGCTCAACGAGCTCAGCGAGGACATCGCCCGCCAGAGCAACTACCTGAGCGCCGAACGCACGAACCTCACGACCCTCGCGCTCGCAATCAAGAACGGCGAACTCCTCGGATCGGGTCTCGGCAACCGCGCTTACTCGTCGGCCGCACCGTCGGCGAGCGAGGGCTTCTCGGCGGCTCCGACGGCGTCGACCGGTTCGCGCCGGCCGCTCGTGGTGATCCGCTTCGACCGCGCCAACGTGCAGTACGAGCAGCCGCTCTACAATGCCGTCAGCCGCGCACTCCAGCGCCGCCCGAACGCGATGTTCGATCTCGTCGCGGTGGCGCCGAGCCAGGGCAATGCGGCGCGGGTTGCACTTGCCTCCAGCACGTCGAAGAAGAATGCGGAGACGGTGCTGCGCTCGCTTTCGGACATGGGGCTGCCGCTCGACCGCGTGCGCCTGTCGGCCCTGACGAGCAACACGGCGTCGACCAACGAGGTCCACCTCTACGTTCGCTGATCTCTTTCGGGAATTCGAAAGCGAAACGGGCGCCCTCGGGCGCCCGTTTCCGTTCATGCCTGCGGGGATGCTTTATTCGGCGGCTTCCGATCTGCCCCGCGCACGGCCTTCGAGGCCGCGCTGCATGCGCTCGACGTTGGGGCCGACGGGCGGCATCGCGAACACCTGATCGACCGACGTGTAGTCGAAGTAGCCCATGCGGGCGAGCGGCCGGCACTTGAGGATATCGATGCGCCCCTCGGGCGTGATCACGTCTTCGCTGATGTGGACGCCGACGACCTCGCCGACGACGACATATGTGAGATTGTCGATCGAGTTGCCGGGAAGGGTGAGCGTCGCATGGTACTTGCATTCGAGGTGCACGGGCGAAAGCTTCACGCGCGGCGGCTTGACGAGGTTCGACGGGACCATCTCGAGGCCCGCCATCGCCGCCTCGTCGACCTCGGGCGGCACCATCTGCGCCGTCTGGTTGACGTAGTCGCGAAGCTCCCACGTCGCCATGTTGCAGACGAACTCCCCCGTCAGCAGCGCGTTGCGCGCGCTGTCCTTGGGACCGCCGTCCTCGAAGCGCGAGCCCGACGAGAACATCACGTAGGGCGGGTCGTAGCCGAGATTGTTGAACTGGCTGTAGGGGGCGAGATTCACGATGCCCTGCGGGTCGAGAGTGGTGATCCAGCCGATCGGCCGCGGCACGACGATGGACTTGTATGGATTGAACGGCAGGCCGTGATCGTTCTTGGCCGTCTCGTAAAACATGACGCCCGTTCCCCGTTGTTATGCGTTTCCGGCGAAGTATCGGCTCCGTGGCGGCGCCGCGCAAACGCAATCGGTTCGAAGGCTAGCGTCGGGACGCGGCGTGCATTCCCTCGGGCTCGACGGCGACGTTGTCGATCAGGCGCGTTTGTCCGAGCCAGGCTGCTGCGAAGACGCGAAGGCCGCGGTGATAGCGTTCGCCCGGCTCGAGCGTCGTTCCGTCCCGCACCTCGATATAGTCGATGCGGTCGAACCCGGCGTCGAGCAGCGCCTGCCTGCCCCATTCGCATTGCGCGGCGATGTCGGCCTCGCGGTCCATCCGCCCGGCAACCGCACGGATGGTCCCGTACAATGCAGGGGCGATCCGCCGCTGCCGCCCGTCGAGATAGGCGTTGCGCGACGACAGCGCGAGACCGTCGCGTTCGCGCACGATCGGCACGCCGAAGACGCGGATCGGAAGCCCGAGTTCCTCGACCATGCGCTTGATCACGATGTACTGCTGGTAATCCTTCTCGCCGAAGTAGGCGGCATCGGGCCGGCAGTGCGCAAACAGGCGCGAAACGACGGTCGTCACCCCATCGAAATGGCCGGGGCGCGCATCGCCGCAAAGCCCCTCCGTCACGCCCTTGACCGTGACGGTGATCTCGGGCCCGTTCGGATACATCTCGGCGACGGTCGGCGCATAGACGACGGCGACGCCGTTCTCCGAAAACAGCGCGACATCGCCGGCCTCGTCGCGCGGATAGCGCTCGAAATCCTCGTTCGGGCCGAACTGGGTCGGGTTGACGAAAAGGCTCGCCACGACAAGGCCGCAGTCGCGGCGTGCGCGCTTGACGAGCGACAGATGGCCGGCATGGAGCGCGCCCATCGTCGGCACCAAGCCGATCATGACGCCGTCGGCCCGCGCAGGCGCGAGCACGGCATCGAGATCTGCGGCCGTACGGACGATCTTCGCCGCCGGCCGCGCGTCGGTTGCGGGCGCGGTCACGGCGTCAGGATTTGAGCTGGCGTACCTCTGCCCCGTCGGCCTTGGGCGCGCCGAAGCAGTTCTCGGGACCGGGGAAGCGCCTGGCGCGCACGTCTTCGGCGTAGGCGGCAGCGGCCTTGCCCAGCTCCGCCCCGAGTTCAGCGTAGCGGCGCACGAACTTGGGCGTGAAATCGCTGAAGATACCCGCGAGGTCTTCCGTCACCAGCACCTGACCGTCGCATTCGGCCGAAGCGCCGATGCCGATGGTGGGCACGGGGACGACGGCCGTGATCTCGCGCGCGACCTGCTCCATGACGCCCTCGACGACCATCGAGAATGCGCCGGCGTTCGCGACCGCGCGCGCATCGTCGATCACCTGGCGCGCCGCGCTGACGCTCTTACCCTGCACGCGGAAGCCGCCGTAGGTGTGGACCGATTGCGGCATCAGCCCGACATGGCCCATCACGGGAACGCCGCGTCGGGCGAGAAACTCGACGGTGGACGCAAGATCCGCGCCGGCCTCGAGCTTGACCGCGTCGCAGCCCGTTTCCTGCATGATACGGACGGCATTTCGGTATGCCTGCTCGGGCGATTCCTGATAGGTGCCGAACGGCATGTCGACGACGACGCAGGCGTGTTGCGAGCCGCGCACGACGGCGGCCCCATGCGCGATCATCATGTCGAGGGTGACCGCGAGCGTCGTATCGAGCCCGTAGACGACCATGCCGAGGGAGTCGCCCACGAGCAGACAGTCGACATGCTCGTCGAGAATCTTGGCGGTTGGCGCGGTATAGGCCGTCAGGACCACGATCGGCTCGCCGCCCTTGCGCGCCGCCAGTTCCGGGGCTGTAATCCGCTTGATCCGGCTTGGGGTGCTCATCGTCTTGCCTCCGTGAGCTGGTCCGGCTGAAAACGCGGCTGTTCTACTCCCTTTTTCGCAGGTGCGAAAGGATTTCCGGCAGATGACGGTCATGCGACCGCCCCCCTTTTTCCGGCCACTGGCACGGATTCCGAGGCTTTTCGCGCCGATCGCCGCAGGGCTCCTCGCTGCCGCCTGCGCGACGCATCCGGATCTGCCGCGAAAGCACATGGTCGCCGCCGCGAACCCGCTCGCCGCCGAGGCCGGGCTCACGACGCTCAGAGCCGGCGGCAGTGCCGTCGACGCCGCGGTTTCCGTCCTGGCGGTGCTCACGCTCGTCGAGCCGCAGAGCTCGGGCATCGGGGGCGGCGCCTACATGCTGCATTTCCGGAAACGGGACCGCAGGATCGATGCGTACGACGGCCGCGAGACCGCGCCTGCGGCGACGACGCCCGCGCTTTTCCTCGACGGCGCCGGGCAGCCCCTGCCGTTCGACGAGGCGAGCGTCGGCGGACGGCCGGTCGGCGTGCCGGGCGCGCTCCGCATGCTCGCCCTCGCCCATGGAGAACACGGCAAGCTCCCCTGGGCGGCGCTCTTCGAGCGGGCGATCGCGCTCGCCGACGGGGGATTTCCGGTTTCGCCGCGCCTCCACGAGGCGATCGCGGCAACGCGCGATCTCGCCGCCTTTCCGGCGGCACGGGCCTATTTCCTCGACGATGCGGAAACACCGCGCGCGACCGGCATGATCCTGCGGAACCCGGCGCTCGCGGCGACGTACCGCGAAATCGCCGCCAACGGCGCCGACGCGTTCTACCGGGGGGAGATCGCCGCCGACATCGCGCGGACGGTGCGCGGTTCCGCCCGCCATCCGGGCGGTCTCGAGGAGGCCGACATGGCGCGTTACGCGGCGAAGAAGACGGATGCGCTCTGCCGGCCCTACCGCGCATGGAAGGTCTGCGGCATGCCGCCATCGTCCTCGGGCGGCATCGCGACGCTCCAGATTCTCGAGCTTCTGGAGCCGTTCGATCTCGGCGCCCTCGCGCCCTCTTCGGCGGCGGCGGTCCACCTGATTTCGGAGGCGAGCCGCCTCGCCTACGCCGACCGCAATCTCTATGTGGCGGACTCCGATTTCGTTCCGGTTCCGGTGGAGGGCCTTCTCGACCGTGGCTATCTCCGCCGCCGGGGCGAAGCGATCTCGGCGGCGGCGAGCATGGGCGTGGCGCGCCCCGGAGTTCCGCGCTGGGTTCAAGGACAGGCGAAATTCGCGCCGGCGGCAGCGCACGAGAACGCTTCGACCTCGCATTTCGCCATCGTCGACCGCAACGGCAACGCTGTGAGCATGACGGCGAGCATCGAACGCGTCTTCGGCTCGCGGCTGATGGTCCGCGGGTTCCTCCTCAACAGCCAGCTCACCGATTTCTCGTTCGTGCCGGAGCGCGACGGGCGGCCGGTCGCCAACGCGCCGGGCCCCGGAAAGCGTCCGCGCAGTTCGATGTCGCCGACGCTGATCCTCGACGGAAACGGCGCGTTCCATGCTGCGTTGGGCTCGCCCGGCGGATCGCGCATCATCGGCTACGTCACCAAGACGATCACCGGTCTCCTCGACTGGAAGCTCTCGATGCAGGAGGCGATCGACCTGCCGAACCACGTCAACCGCAACGGCGCGACAGAGATCGAAGGAGGGACGGCCCTGGTCGAGGAGGCGGACGCGCTGCGACGCCTGGGCCATGAGGTCTCTATCCGCCGCCTCGCCAGCGGCCTTCACGGCATCCGCGCGACGGATCGCGGGTATGACGGCGGCGCCGACCATCACCGCGAAGGCGTCGCGATAGGAGACTGATGCCGATGCCGAACGCCGTGAAGGGCGCTCTCTGGATGGTTGCTGCGGCAGCCGCGCTGACTGCGATGGCGATGTGCATCCGCCTCGTGCCGGGCTATTCGGTGCTGCTGCTAATTTTCCTGCGCAATGCCATCATCCTCGTACTGCTCGCGCCGTCGATCGCGCGCCAGGGCCGCGATGCCGTGCGCACCTCGGTACCGTGCACGCATGCGCTCCGTAACTTCTTCCTCTATAGCGGGAATGTCGCCTGGTTCTACGGCGTGACGCAGGTGCCGATGGCCGAAGTGGCGTCGCTCCAGTTCACCTCGCCGCTGTTCACCGCGCTGATCGCTGCCGCCGTCCTCGGCGAGCGGTTCGGCGGCCACAGGCTGGTCGCGATCCTGGTGGGCATCCTCGGCGCGGCGGTCATCATCCGACCCGGCATGGTGCCGGTAAACGCCGGAACGCTCGCAGTCCTCGCGGCCGCATTCCTCTATTCCTGCGCCTTCGTCGTCACCAAACGGCTTTCGGGAACGGAATCCGGTACCACCGTCGTCTTCTACATGAGCGTGACGATCCTGGTTTACTCGGCGATCCCGGCATTCCTGGTGTGGGAGACGCCGGCGGTCGCGGACCTGCCGGCCATTGTCGGGATCGGCGTCACCGGGTACGCCACGCACTACTGCGTCACGCGATCCATGGCCAATGCGGACGCCTCGTTCGTCGCCCCCTTCGATTTCATGCGCCTTCCCTTCTCCGCCGCGGTTGGATGGATCCTTTTCCGCGAGTCCGTGGACGTCTGGACCGTCGCCGGCGCGCTGATGATCTTCGCCGCCGGCTACTACAGCACGCTCCGCGAGGCGCGCGCGGCGCGTCTGGCGGGCGACGTGGAAGTTCGCGGCGGCAGCGGATAGATTGCCGCCATGGACGACATCGCAAACACCACATCCCCCACCACGAAAACCCGCCCGGTCATCCGCATCCAGCCGGGGCGCCAGAAGCGCGTGCGCGCCGGTCACCCCTGGGTCTATTCGAACGAGATCGAGATGACCGCGGCCGCGAAGGCGCTGCCGCCCGGCGCCATCGTCACGCTGGTCGATCCCGCCGGCGCGCTCGGCACCGCGATGTTCAATCCGAAGCCGCTGATCAGCGCGCGGCTGCTCTCGACCGATGCAAAGGCCCAGATCGGCAGCGACTGGCTTGCAGAGCGGTTCCGGCGCGCGCTCAGGCTGCGCGAACGCCTGTTCGACCGGCCGTTCTACCGGCTGGTCCATGCCGAGGCGGACGGCCTGCCGGGACTGATCGTCGACCGTTACGGAGCGGTCTGCGTCGTCCAGCTCAACAGCGCCGGAATGGACGCGCTCGCCGACGACGTCATATCGGCGCTCCGGGAGGTGCTCACGCCCGTGGGCATCGTCATACAGCGTGACGGCGCCGCCCGCCGCCTCGAAGGTCTCGACGACCTGCCGGTGGAAGTCCTCGGCAGCGTTCCGGCGCCCGCGCCGGTCGAGGAGAACGGGGTCCGCTTCCTCGCCGACCTCGCCGGCGGCCAGAAGACCGGCTGGTTCTTCGACCACCGCGAGAACCGCGCCCGGGCGGCGGCGTTCGCAAAAGGTGCGCGCGTGCTCGATCTCTACTGCTATCTCGGCGGCTTCGGGATCCAGGCCGCGGCCGCTGGCGCGCGCGAGGTCGTCTGCGTCGACCGGTCAGAACCGGCACTCGCGCTCGCCGCCCGGGCGGCGGACGAAGAGGGGTTCGGCGAACGCTGCCGGTTCGAGCGCGGCGAGACCTTCTCCGTGCTCGAAGCCTATGCGAAGGCGAAGGAGCGCTTCGGCGTCGTCGTCGCCGACCCGCCGGCTTTCGTGAAATCGAAGAAGGACCTCAATGCGGGCGCGCGCGGATATCGCAAGCTTGCGCGGCTGTCGTCGGCGCTGGTCGAGCCCGAGGGCATCCTCTGCATCGCGTCGTGCTCGCATCACGTCGATGCGCTGCTCTTCGCCGACCAGGTCCGCCGCGGCCTGCAGGACGCGGGCCGCCAGGGGCGCATCCTGCACGCAGGCGGCG
>JAYOEF010000023.1:25117-28174 GCA_038106605.1 Alphaproteobacteria bacterium | reverse complement strand
GGCATCGACCATGTCGAGATGCCGGCGACGCCGATGCGCATCTGGCGGGCGATCCGCTCTGCAAACCGCTGACTTCCGCGGGAAAATCTACAAATTTAGGCAATTCCCCGGTTTTACAAATCGTTCACTCGCGCTCCTGATACTCGTGCCGTCAGCGCAGTTTCGACGCATTCCAGGACGGATCAGAGTCATGCCTTCGAAGGACGATTTCCCGGTGACCGACAGTCTCCGGGGCGATTTTATTCACGACGCGCGAGAGGAGCTCGACAGCATGCTGTCGTCCTTCCGCGAGGCCGAGGCGGAGAGCGCGGATCCCGGAGCCGCCTACCAGTCCTTCCTGCGGTCCGCGCACAATCTCAAAGGCCTCGGCGGGTGTTTCGGCTTTCACAGCATTTCGGTGATCTCGCATCTGGTCGAAGACCGGCTTCGCCAGCTCAGGCCTGCCGAGTTCGGCGCCTGCACCGATGTGGTCGCCTTCATCGACCGGATGACGGGCATCGTCGAGGACGGCGTCGAACCCGACGAAGCCTCGCTGCGCCTCATCCTCGATGATCTCGCCGGCACGACGGTCTCACCGCAGGGCGACCGCGCCGGCAGCCGCACCATTGTGATCGTCGCGGGCTCCGGCACCATCGGGCAGCTCGTCCGCCATGGTCTGGAGGGGGCCGGCTACCGCTGCGTCTCCCATTCGGACCCGTACGAGGCGCTGTCCTTCATCGTGCGTACCCGGCCCGATGCCGTCGTGTGCACGGCGGAGCTTTCCGGCCTCTCGGGCTTCGATCTCGTGCATGGCCTCGTCTCGATGCCCGCGACCGCGAACATCCCGGTGGCTCTGCTGACGAGCCACGATGCCGCCCATCCGCGCGTGAAGGCGCTGCCGCGCGCCGCATCCCGCGTCCATGTCGGCCCCGAGATGGTCGAGAGCCTCGTTGCGGCATTCGGCCGGGAGACGGTTCCGGCGTAATCCCCGGTCCGGCGCGTCAGCCGAGCGCGGCGAAGGCGGGAGCGTATTCGACCCTGCCGGATGCCGCCGGCAATGGCGATCCTGAGAGGGAAAGCGCCATCAGGTAAGGGCCCGCATAGGCGCAGTCGAAGCCCGCCGCGATCTCCGCACGAAACCCGAACCGCCCGTAGTAGGCGGGATCTCCCAGAACGAATACCGCCTCCCATCCGTCATCGCGTGCGCACCGGAGGGCTTCGCGGATCAGGCGCTCGGCTATGCCGCGACGCCGGTATTCCTCGCGCACGGCGACAGGTGCGAGACCGAGCGCACGGAACGCGGCGCGCATCCGCGACAGCATGACGTGGCCCGCCAACGCGCCCTTCCTCTCGACCGCGACGAGCGAGCAGACCGCATCGCCGTCGGTTCGCAGCCGGTCGACGAGGTCCGCCTCGGCAGTGCTTTCGAAGGCGCTGGCGAGCAGTGCGCGGACCTCCGCACGGTCTTCGGGCCGCTCCGCTCTTATCCCCACCGTGTTTCGGCCGTTCCTAGGTCGCGATGTGCCAGCCGCCGTTCACGTGGATGGTCTGGCCGGTGACGTAATGCCCGTGCGGCCCGCACAGCAGGCGCACCATCTCGGCGATGTCCGACGCCTCTCCGGCACGACCCAACGGGATCGGCCGCTCGATGAAATGCTGCGACATGCGTCCCGGCTCGCCCTCGTGCTCGATATGGCCGGGCGCGACGCAGTTGACCGTGATGTTCATCGGCGCGAGCTCGCGGCCCAATGCCCCGGTGAGGCCCGCGAGGCCCGCCTTCGCCGCCGCGACGACGGTGCGGTTGGCGACGCCGCCATGGCCCGACACGCCGCCGAGATTGACGATGACGCCGCGGTCGGACTTCGCGAGGTGCGGGATCGATGCCCTGGTGCAGAGGAACGCACCGTCGAGCGTGCTCTGGATCACCCCGTGCCATTCGTCGAGCGTGATCTCGGTGATCGGCTTCGCGAGGCGGCTCGAGACGTTATTGATCAGGATGTCGAGGCGGCCGAACTCGGAGACGGCAGTGTCGACGATCTTCGCGACGTCGGCTTCCTTCGTCACGTCGCCCATGCAGATCGCGGCGCGTCCGCCGGCGGCCTCGACCTCGGCCGCGACCTTCTTCGCGTCGTCGATCGAGTTCCGGCCGTTGATCACCACCGAGGCGCCGGCACGCGCCAGCGTCACGGCAATGGTGTGGCCCATGTTCTTCACGCTGCCGGTGACGATCGCCGCCCGGCCTTCAAGCTCGCGTTCCATTGGTTTCTTCCCTGTTGTGCGGCGATTTTAGCCGGATCGGCGTTCGCCGCAACGGGAAGGCACCGATCGGTTTCAGATGTTCGGAAGCTCGGCGGCGCGCGGATCGTCCCGGAAGTCGAAGGCCTTGGCGAACGCCGGGCGGGCGCGAAGCCTTGCGTACCAGTCGGCGAGGTTCGGATAGTCGCCGCCCGCGACGATGCCGGGCTTCAGGTTGTTGATGCGGTCGACGAAGGGGATGTTGGCGATGTCGGCGAGCGAGTAGTCCCGGCCGGCGAGCCAGCCGGTCTTCGCCACCGCCCCGTCGATCTTCGCGAGCAGCGCTTCCATCCGCTCGTAAGCTTCGGCGATCTCGGCCTCCGAGAAGCCTCCTTCGGCCATCTTCGCCCAGCGCTCGCGCCGTTCGCCGGCCGGCATGCGCGCGAGCGTCTCCTCGCGGTTCGCGGACTTGAGCCCCTCCTCGGCGCGCTTGCGCATGAACTGCCAGGTCGGGATGTAGACGGCCTTGTAGGCGACGTCGTCGGAGTATTTGAGCCAGAGCCGCATCTCGGCGCGGTCGAACGTGTCCTCGGGCGTGAGCGAAATGCCAGTGAACGTGTCGTCCACGTACTGCGCGATGACAGAGGACTCGATGATGGAATGCCCGTCGTGGACCATCGCCGGCACCACGCCGTTCGGGTTGATGGCGAGAAACGCCGGATCGTGCTGCTCGAACTTCTGCAGGTCGAGGAGGCGGCTCTCGAACGGTACTCCCTTCTCGTAGAGCGCGAGGCGGACCTTCTTCGAGCAGGTCGAGGCGAGGCCGTGATAGAGCGTGACGCC
>JAYOEF010000023.1:14417-25017 GCA_038106605.1 Alphaproteobacteria bacterium | reverse complement strand
AGCGCGTGTTTCTCCTTGAAGGAGAGCTTCGTCTTCTGCGGCGCCGGAGTGCGTGGCGCTTCGGCCTTAGCGGCTTCTTTCTTCGTCTCGCGTTTCTCCGCCTTCGCAGGCGCGCCGCCCTTCTGCGCCAGCATGTCGGAGTATCCGCCTGCATACTCGACCCAGCGCCCGTCGCCTTCGGCCGCGACGACGGAGGTGACCACGCGGTCGAGGAAGTCGCGGTCGTGGCTGACCAGCAGTACGGTGCCGGCATAGTCCGCCAGCAGCTCCTGGAGGAGGTCGAGCGTCTCGATGTCGAGGTCGTTGGTCGGCTCGTCGAGGACGAGGAGGTTGGAGGGTTTGGCCAGCGCGCGCGCCAGCATGATGCGGCCGCGCTCGCCGCCCGACAGCACGCCGACCGGCGTGCGCGCCTGCTCCGGCGCGAACAGGAAATCCTTCATGTAGCCGATGACGTGGCGCGTCATACCCGCGACCGTCACCTTGTCGCCACCGCCGGATAGGGCATCCGAGAGCGTCTGTGCCGGATCGAGGCTGTCGCGCCGCTGGTCGAGGACGACGGTCTCCAGATTCGTGCCCTGGCGCACGCGGCCTTCGTCGGGTGCGAGGACGCCCGTGAGCATGTTGAGGAGCGTCGTCTTGCCCGCGCCGTTGGGCCCGACGATGCCGACGCGGTCGCCGCGGCCGATGCGGATCGAGAAGTCCTGCACGACGGCCCGCCCGCCGAAGGATTTCGAGACGGCTTCCGCCTCCATCACGAGCTTGCCCGAGGTCTGGCCCTCGGTCGCCATCATGTTGACCGTGCCGGTCGGCCCCTTCTGCGTGCGACGTTCCGCCCTCAAGGCATGGAGCGCGCGGAGGCGGCCCTGGTTCCGCTTGCGCCGCGCGGTGACGCCCTTGTGGAGCCACTCCATCTCGGTCTCGATCTTCTTGTCGAGGCGATGGCGCTCGGCGGCGAGCGCGTCGAGATGCTCCTCGCGCCACGGCTCGAACTCGCGGAAGCCGCGGTCGATCCGGTGCGCGGTGCCCTGGTAGAGCCAGACGGTGGCGCGCGACAGGTTCTCGAGGAACCGCCGGTCGTGGCTGATGAGGACCAGCGCCGAGCGCATCGAGGCGAGCTCGGCCTCGAGCCATTCGATCGCCGGCAGGTCGAGATGGTTGGTCGGCTCGTCGAGCAGCAGGATGTCGGGCGAGGGGGCCAATGCACGCGCGAGCGCGCAGCGCCGCGCTTCCCCGCCCGAGAGATTGGCGGGATTCTCCGCGCCGGTAAGCCCGAGATGGGAGAGCAGCAGCGCCGGCCGGTGCGGGTCGTCGCCCGGTGCGAGGCCGGCGGCGACGTAATCGAGCGTCGTCGCGAAGCCCGACAGGTCGGGTTCCTGCGCGGCGTAGCGGAGCGTCGCGCCCGGTTGCAGGAAGCGCTCGCCGTCGTCCGGCAGGATCTCGCCCGCGGCGATCTTCATCAGCGTCGACTTGCCCGAGCCGTTGCGCCCGACGAGGCAGATGCGGTCGCCCGGCGAGACGGAGAGCTCCGCCCCTTCGAGGAGGGGCGTGCCGCCGAAGGTCAGGCGGATGTCGCGGAGGATGAGGAGAGGCGTCGTCACGTTGCGTCTGCGTCCGGGCGCGGGTTAGCTTGCGCGCACTGTGTCCGCCATCGGGGATGCGGATGTCAACAAACAGCGGAGAGCGAAGAGATGGACGTGAACATTCCGGAGGTGGTGGCCGAGGTGACGGCGGCGTTCCAGCGCTACGAAAAGGCGCTGCTGGCCGACGACATCGATACCATCGACGAGCTGTTCTGGAACGACGACAAGACGTTGCGCTACGGCCCGAACGGCACCCTCGAAAGCCACAAGGCGCTCTCCGCCTTCCGCCGCGGGCGCGGCATCGGGCCGTGGACGCGCACCCTGCAGAACACCCGGATCGTCACCTTCGGCCGCGACTACGCGGTCGCGAACACCGAATCCACCCGCCCCGGCGCCGAGGGCATCAGCCGCCAGAGCCAGACCTGGGTACGCATGAAGGACGGCTGGAAGATCGTGTCTGCGCACGTCTCCGATTTTCCGTGAGCCTCAGGCCGTCTTCCGCTTCGCCAGCGCCTGGCTGACCAGGACGACGCCGGAAAGGACCAACACCGTTCCCACCGCGTGGTAGGGGCGCAGCACCTCGGCGAAGAAGACGGCGCCGAGGATCGGCCCGAACACCGGGTGCAGGCACATGAAGGCGGACGCCCGGTTGGGGCCGATGCGGATCGTGCCCGCGTTCCAGCACACCCAGGCGATCACCGTGCTGAACAGGGTGACGTAACCGAGGCAGGCGGCGGTACGCCATGTCCAGGACGTACCGTATCCCATCGCGATCTCGGCGCCGTAGGCCGGGACCAGCCAGGCGGCGGAGAGACCCGCCAGCACGACGAGGACCGACCAGCCCGACATGGCGAGGCGCGCGCGTTTGAGCAGCACCATGTAGAGCGACCAGCAGAGGATCGCCGCCAGCATGAAGATGTCGCCCCAGCCGAAGCTGAGCCCGAGAAGGACGCCGACATCGGCGCGCGTGACGACGAGCGCGATGCCGGTGAAGCACAGCAGGATGCCGAGCGCCTGCCAGCGGTTGATAAGGTCGCGCAGGATCGCCCACGAGAAGAACACCGCGGCGACGGGAAGCCCCGCATTGATCAGCGCGGCGTTGATGACCGTGGTGTGCAGCACCGAGAAGTAGACGAACGTGTTGCCGCCGGCGAGCAGGATGCCCATCAGCGCCAGCGTCTTCCAGCGCCGGCGCATCTCGAACGCGTCGCGGCGGAGCTGCGGCAGGATGAAGGGCGCGACGACGGCGACCGCGAGCAGGTGCCGCCAGAACGACAGCGCCACCGGCGGCATGTCGAGATTGGCGAGGCGCGCCGCGACGAAGTTCCCGCCCCACAGCAGGATCGCGAAGGACAGCAGGAAATAGGGGCTGGCGAACGGGTTCGTGGAATGCCCCGCGGGATGCCCAGTGGGCGGCGCGGCAGCGGGCGCGGTGCAGTCGGTCATGCCGGCGCCGCTATTCCTCGTAGACGTTCGACAGGCGGCCGATGCCGTCGATGACGATGTCGATCTCCGACCCCGGTTTCATCGGCAGCGCGCCGGGACCGGTGCCGCAGGAGACGATGTCCCCCGGCTCCAGCGTCATGAAGCGCGACAGGCGCGAGACCAGCTCGACCGGCTGGAAGAACAGGTCGGAGACCGGATAGTTCTGGCGCTCGCGGCCGTTGAGCTCGGCGCGGATCGTGGCGGTGGAAAGATCGATTTCGGTGGCGATACAGGGGCCGAACGGGCCGAACGTGTCGTAGCCCTTGGCGCGGGCCCACTGCGGGAAGGTGGGATCGGCGTCGAGCACCTGGAGCGCGGTGACGTCGTTGACGCAGGTGTAGCCGAAGATCGCGTCCGCCGCTTCCGCCTCGTCCGCGTCCTTGCAGGTCCTGCCGATGACGATTGCGAGCTCGGCCTCGTAGATCACGCGCCCGTCGTAGGAGGCGGGCTTTTTGATCGAACCGCCGGGCGCGAGGAAGCTCGTGCGTGATTTCAGGAAATAAAGCGGGTCGGCGGGCTGCGAGAGGCCCTGCTTCTCGGCGGCCGAGCGCGAGTTGTTCCACAGCGCGATCATCTTGCCGGGATCGCAGGGCGTCAGCAGCGTCACGGCCTCGACGGCGAGCGTCTCGCCCGTCGGCGCGGCGGCGCCGAACATGTCGCCCTCATGGACCGAGACCGTCTCGCCAGAAAGGGTGCCGAATTCCGGGCGTCCCCTCTCCTCGTCGCGGCGGAAGCGGACCCAGAGGGTCATCGGTACTTCGCCGGCAGGTCCGCGGAGTACTTCGCGCGGATGCGGTCGTCGAGCGCCTTGGACGAGCGCGCGACGGCGGGGAAGGTCGCCTTGCGCGCGAACGGGATGCACGCGTCCACCACGACGCGCGAGTTTCGCCGGTCGGTCTCGTCGTCGAAGCACATCGGGTCGAGATGCGTGCTCCAGCAGCCGTTCAGGATGTCGATGCCCTCGCGCGGATCGTGGCGCGTGCACATCGCCCAGACGACGTCGTTCATGTTGGACGGGTCGATGTCGTCGTCGACCACGACGACCCAGCGGTTCGCGTAGGCGCCCGCATGGCACTGCGACGCGATCAGGCCCGCCTGCTTCGAATGGCCGCCGTACATCGTCTTGACCGAGACGGTGAGCCACATGCGGCTGCCGCCCGCCTCGTGCGCGTAGACGCCCGTGATGCCCGGAATGCCCGCCGCTTCGAGCTGGTTCCACACAGCGCCGGCGCGGTAGGCGCCCATGTAATAGGTGTTGTCGTTGGGCGGCACCGCCGGGATGGCGCCGGTGATGACCGGGTTGTCGCGGTGCCACAGCGTCTCGATCCGGATCGCGGGCTCCGGCCGCGCGCCGCCGGCGTAGTAGCCGGTCCATTCGCCGAGCGGGCCTTCCATGATCTCGTCGCCGGGAGAAATGAAGCCCTCGAACGCGATCTCGGCGCTCGCCGGAACTGGAATGCCGGTCTTCGGCATGTTGATCATCTCGACCGACTCGCCGAACATGCCGCCGATCACATCCATCTCGTCGCGGCCGTAGGCGACCTCGAAGCCGCCGATCATGAACATCAGCGGATGCAGGCCGGCGACCACGGCGACCGGGCACTTCTCGCCGCGGTCGTGATACTTCTTCATGATCAGGCGGCAGTGCTTGCCCGGCGACATCATCACGGTGGCGACGCGGGGCTCGTGGGTCTGCACCCGGTAGGTGCCGTAGTTCACCCAGCCGGTGTCGGGGTCGCGCATCGCGACGACGCAGCCGGTGCCGATGAAGTTGCCGCCGTCGTGCTCGTGCCACTTGGGCGACGGCAGGCTCTCGATGTTGACGGCGTCGCCCTCGAACACGTTCTCGATGATCGGCCCGCCGTTGACCTCGACCGTCGGGTGCTTCGGCGCGTCGGCGCCGAGATAGTGGCGCCACCAGTCGATCAGCTCCTGCTCGGTCGATTCCGGCTTGAGGCCGAGCGCGATGGCGCAGCGCGGCCGCGACATGATGATGTTGGCGAGCACGCGGTGGCCCTTGGGGAAACCGGGGACGTCGTCGAACAGCAGCGCTGGGTTGCCGAGGTCGCGCATGTAGATGTCGAGAATGCCGCCGATGTCTTCCTGGGTCTCGGCGCCGCTGATCGTCTTCAGCTCGCCGATGCGCTCGATCTCCTCGAGGAAGTTGCGGAGGTCCTTGTTCGCCACTGTCGTCTCCTGACTCGTCGGTTTCTGTAACGCGCTCGAAGGGGCGACAATCCGACAGACCTCCACAGGGGTCAAGCCGGGCAGGGGCGATGGACCCTTGCAAAAATGGCGGCGACGGCGGACAAATTCTCACCCACAACCGCCGCCCGCACGGGCGGACACCGATAACGCGCCCGCATCGGGCGAAATAAGGGGAGAGACGAAAGATGGGTAGCTACAAGCTGCTGAACTACGCGGGACCGAGGGGCAAGGCGTGCCCGGGCATCCTTGTCGGCGACGAGGACATCATCGACCTCGCGTCGGCCGGCATCACGAAATCGAACATGGAGCTGATGCAGGACTGGGAGGCGTCGGACGCCAAACTCCGCAAGCTCGCCGACAAGCCCGGCAAGGCGACGCGGAAGAAGCTGTCGAAGGTCCGCCTGCTGGCGCCGCTTCTCTATCCGCCCGTCGTGTTCAACGCCGGCGCCAACTACATCGACCACCAGAAGGAGATGTCGGCCGACGGCCAGACGTTCCTCAAGAAGGAGGACACGCATCCCTACTTCTTCCTGAAGTCGGGTCCGCACTGCATCATCGGCCCCGGCGAGCCGATCCGCCTGCCCAAGGTGTCGAACTTCATCGACTGGGAGGCCGAGCTCTGCGTCATCATCGGCAAGCCGGCGCGCAACGTGAAGGCCAAGGACGCGCTCAAATACGTCGCCGGCTACACCATCTTCAACGACCTGTCGGCGCGCGACCTCGGCAAGCCGGTCGGCCGGCCGTTCAACACCCACTGGTTCGTGCACAAGAACTTCGACGGCGCCGGCCCGATGGGCCCGTGGATCGTGCCCGCCTCCGACATCAAGAACCCGCACAACATCGACATCAAGCTCTGGGTCAACGACACGCTGGAGCAGGACTCGAACTCGAAATACCTGTTCTTCAACATCAAGGAGCAGATCGAGTACATCAGCGCGCGCATGACGATGCGCCCGGGCGACGCGATCGCCACCGGCACGCCCGCCGGCGTCGGCCGGCCGAAGGGCAAGTGCCTGAAGCCCGGCGACACGGTGACGATCACCCTCGGCGGCATCGGCACGCTCAAGAACCCGGTGGTGCAGGGGATCTGATTTCCACATCCGGTCGAGCTCCCGAAGCTCGGACACACGGACGCCGCCTCCTCACCGGGGCGGCGTTTTTCGTTTTGGGCCGGGTGCGATGCCGATCAATCGGAATGGCACGCGTCGAACTGTGATAGATTTTTTCGATGCGGGCTCGCTTTATTCTTCTGGCTGTGCTGTGCGTCCAATTCCTCGGGCTCGACGCCGACGCGCAGAACAATGGCGTGTTGAGGGTCGTCGCCGAAGACGGTTTGTCGATGGCGTTGGACAGAACGACCGTGCTCGAAACCCGGATCGAGCCCACGACGATCGGATACACGCAGGCGACACCTGACAATCCCGTCTATCAGGTGCATTTTTTCCTGAACAAGAGCGCGCAGCGGGAGTTTGGCCGGCTTACCGAACTCAATACAGGTCGGCGCATTCGCTTCGTATTGGACGGGCGAGAAATCGCAGCGCCAATCCTGCGAACCTCGATCCTCGGAGGGCACGGCATTGTCCCGACCCAATCGGCCGATGACGCGAAGGCGATGGTAGAGGCGATGCGTCGGATGCCGCTGTAGAGAACCCCTCCCGCTTGGGGGCGGCGTTTCGTTTTTGCATGGCGGAATTCTGCGCGAGCGATTTTCAGCCGCAACGTTCCGCAACGATTCCGGTGGAGCCTCGGCGGCGGCCGCGATATTATGAGGTAACTAACGATAACAACCGCGCCGCCGAATAACAGCCAGTTGGGAGTGAAGTAAGATGGCACCCGATTCCAGTTCGCCGCCGCCCCTCCAGGGGGTCGAGCGCACCATTTTCCCGAAGTCCGAGGTCACGCAGCGCCCGCTTCGCCGGTCCAAGTTCCTGCGCAACACCTGGTACGTGGTGATGCCGTCGAACGAGCTGCCCGAGGGCAAGATCCTTCACCGCACGATCCTGAACGAGCCGCTCGCCTTCTACCGCAAGGAAGACGGCGGCATCGCGGCGATCCGTGACGTCTGCCCGCACCGCTTCGTGCCGCTGTCGATGGGCAAGCTGCTGCCGGGCGACCGGGTGCAGTGCATCTATCACGGGCTTGAGTTCGGCGGCGACGGCAAGTGCGTGCACAACCCGCACGGCAGCCAGAAGATCTCGAACGGTCTCCACCTGCCGAGCTACACCGTGGTCGAGAAGCACAAGCTCCTCTGGATCTGGATGGGCGGTCGCGAGCCGGACCTGTCGAAGATCCCGGACTACAGCTGCCTCGACACCACGCCCGAGCTGCACGTCACGCGCTTCGGCTACCTGAACGTGAAGTCGCACTACGGGCTCCTGGTCGACAACCTGCTCGACCTCAGCCACATCTGCTTCACCCATGCCGGCATCCTCGGCAACCCGGATACCGCGGAAACCGATCCGGAAGTGACCTTCGACGGCGACACCGTCACCGTGGCCCGCTATTCCTCGGATGCGGAGACGCCCGGCATGATCCGGACGATGACCACCGATCCGGAACTCCAGGCCCGGTCCGACCAGTGGACGGCGATCACGTGGTTCCCCGCCTCGAACCTGCGGCTCAATTTCGGCGGCTGCAAGCCCGGCCAGCCCAGGGAAACCGGCACCGGCTACTGGGCGCTGCACTGGCTGACGCCCGAGACCGACCGGTCTACGCATTACTACTATTGCGCCGCGCGCTGGGGCGTGCAGACCGACGACGAGAAGAACCGGGAGCTCCGCGAACTGATCTACAAGATGCGGACCTTCGCCTTCGCCGACCAGGACGTGCCGGTGATCGAGGCGCAGCAGGTGGCGATGGACAACATGCAGGGCGAGCCCGACCCGCAGCTCCTCAGCATCGACATCGGCCCCTCCCGCTACGAGAAGGTCCTCGAGCGGCTGATCGCCGAAGAGAACTGATCCGCGCATTTCGCGCGTGCCAGGTGCACCGACGAACTCCGCCCCGGGAGACCGCGGGCGGCGTTTTCTTTTCGGAAGCGGCACCGCGCATACGACGCCTCTCCCTTCGGGGCTACGCAACGACGGTGCGGCGCAATATAGTGTGGGGCAGAGCGCCCCCTCCGAATGACGGGAGAGACCACGCCGATGCCCCCCGATTCCAGCGCCCCGGCCTCAGGCACGCCGGCCGGTCCGCAGCCGATCGAACGCACCCTGTTCCCGAAGCCGGTGTCGCCGCGGCGGCCGGAGGGGCCGAAGTTCCTGCGCAACGCCTGGTACGTGGCGATGTTCGCGTCCGACCTCCCCGAGGGGAAGATCGTCCACCAGACGATCCTGAACGAGCCGATCGCCTTCTGGCGCCGGGAAGACGGCGGGATCGCCGCGATCCGCGACGTCTGCCCCCACCGCTCCGTGCCGCTGTCGATGGGCACGCTGCAGCCGGGCGACCGGGTGCAATGCATCTATCACGGCCTCGAATTCGGCGCCGACGGGCAGTGCCTGAAGAACCCGCACGGCAGCAGGAAGGTCTCGAACGGCCTCCATTTGCCGCACTACGCCGTGGTCGAGAAGCACACGCTGCTCTGGATCTGGATGGGCGAGGCCGAGCCCGACCCCGCGAAGATCCCGGACTATAGCTGCCTCGACGGCCGCCCCGGCCTTCTCGTCACGCGGCCCGGCTATCTCAACGTGAAGGCGGACTACCGGCTCCTCGTCGACAATCTCCTCGACCTCAGCCACGTCAACTACACGCATGCGGGAATCCTCGGCAACGCGGACATCATCCGCGCCGAGGTCGTGGTCGAGCAGAAGGGCGACGTCGTCACCGTCTCGCGCAACGTGCCGAATGCGGAGACCCCCGGCATCCACCGCCTGATCCGCCCCGACGCGTTCGAGAAAGGCGACCAGCTGAACGAGATCTCCTGGTTCGCGCCGAGCAACCTGTTCCTGGAGACCGGCGTGATGCCGATCGGCGGCGAGCGGTACGGCGGCGCCGGCTACTTCGCGCTCCATTTCCTCACCCCCGAGACCGCGCGCACCACGCACTACCGCTATTCCGCCGCGATCTGGGGCGTGACCGAGGCGGACGACCGCGAGCGCGGCGTGCGCGACACGGTCTACCGCATGCGGACCTTCGCCTTCGCCGACCAGGACGTGCCCGTGATCGAGGCGCAACAGGTCTCCATGGACAACCTGCCCGACGAACCGGCGCCCCAGCTCCTCAGCGTCGACGCCGGCCCCAACCGCTACCAGAAGATCCTCGACCGGCTGATCGCCGACGAGGGGTAGGGGTTTCGCTTCTGCCCGTCCCAGCGTCCCACGCCCGGGGCGCGGGACGGCGGGACACCCCCGTTAACCGTCGGAAATCCTTACACTTCCGGGGCGCCCGCCCCGGCGGGCGTCCGCCAAGCCCTTGATTTTACACGCTTTAATGCTTCTGGCACGAATCTTGCTCCCAATGGGGCAAGGGCCTCGCGCGTTCGGGGCCGATGTATAGAGTTCCGAGACGAAACCATGACCCTATCGATGAAGAAGCTCCTCTCCGCCCTCGCGCTGCTGGCGCCGCTCGCGGCCGTTCCGGCGCAGGCGGTCACGCTGGTGACGACGAGCGACCCCGGCTACTACAACGACAGCATCGGCACCGTGCTGAACCTGACGAACGGCGGCGAGACCGGCCCGTTCCCGGTGTTCAACGATTCGACGCTCTCGTTCCCGACCGCGCCCGATCTCAGCGCCGCGTCCGGCATCCTCGGCAACTGGCTCACCGATCCGCTGCACCTCAACGGCAACTGGACCCTCGAGGCCGCGATCCCGAACACGTGGAACCCGGGCGACGAGGGCGGCATCATCTACCAGTTCGACACGCTCGGCGCGACCAACGTGGTGGCGAGCTTCGGCGTCGACAACGGCATGTTCGCCTGGCTCGACGGCCAGTACATCTTCGGCGCCCGCGCGGGCGGCGGCGCCTCGGCGGGCGAGTACGTTCTCAATCTCGGCGACCTCTCGGCCGGCACGCATTACCTCCAGCTCCTGCTCGAGGACCATGGCGGCTCGAACGGCTACCTCGTCAACATCACCGCCGACACGTTCGTTCCAGGCCCGCCGCCGGTGCCGGAGCCCGGCATCCTCGCGGTGTTCGGCCTCGGCCTCGCCGGCCTCGGGCTTGCCCGCCGGACGTCGGTGAAGCGCGCGCGCAAGGCCTGACGCGTTCTACGAAAGGGATGCCCTCCCTCTCCGGGGGCCCCGCCCCCCGCGGCCCGGGGGGGTTTTGGGGCGGAGAGCCCCGCCGGGGGCCCGCCCCGCAAACAAACCCCCCCCGCCGCGGGGGTT
>JAYOEF010000023.1:0-14407 GCA_038106605.1 Alphaproteobacteria bacterium | reverse complement strand
CCCACGGTTGAAAACTTGGACCAGGCTGTACGAGCGATCGACGAAGCGGCGCGCGGGGCGCGCGAGCGACGTCGCGGACGCCCGCGCGCAAGCCCTGACCCGTCCTACGAACGGGATGCCCTCCCACTCCGGCCGCGCCTCACGGCGCGGCCGTTTCGTTTTGCGGGCAGATACGCCGGGCGGCGGCCGGCCGATGAAACGATCCGGGCCTGTCGGGATTCTTTACGGTTGTATCCAGGGGCGCCGCTGCAAGGGTCGTAACATATTGATCTGACAGCATTTACCTGCATGGCATGCCGCTTGCATATAACCCGGTCAACCCTCCTGCCCAAAGGAAGACCTTCATGCGCATCCTCCGTTCCGTCGCCGCCGCCGCCGTCGCCGCGACCGTCGCCATTGCCGCGATGTCCGCGCCCGGGATCGCCCGCGCCGCGACGATCCTCCATGTCGACACCGGCTCCGATAGCTCGCACCGGGCGAAGGGCATTCCCGACGTGCTCACCGCCGACGGCCATACGGTGACCTCGATCACCAATACCACCGCTGCGTTCGCCGCGCTCAACGGCACGCTCGCGGGCGTCTACGACCTCGTGATCTGGGACAACTATTCGGACTCGGACTCCTCCGAGATCGCGAATCTGACTGGCTACGTCACCGGCGGCGGCCGGCTGATGGCGGTCGGCTACGATTCGATCTATCAGGGCGGAGGGATCGAAGGACTTCTCGGCGGCGCTTCCGTGTCGGACACGACGTCGGCCGGCGACGAGCTAAATCCGGTCGCCAACATAGCCAACAGCCTGACCACCGGCGTCGTCGACATTCGCGGCCTCACGCCCAACGGCGTGTCCGGCAGCGGCATACTGGCCGGCAACGCGGATCTCGATTCGCTCAACGGGCTCACGGTCGGCACCACGGCGATCGTCACCAGCGTCTACGGCACCCACTGGACGCTGCGCGAGCTCGGCGCCGGCGAGGTCGCCTTCGTCAGCACGCCCTACGGCTTCGATTTCGACAACGACGACGCGGTCTATCGCGGCGCGCTGCGCAACTTCGCCGCCAACAGTGCGTCCGCGGTGCCGGAGCCCGGCATGCTGGCGACCTTCGCCCTCGGTCTCGCCGGCCTCGGCCTCGCACGCCGTCGCGGGCGCAAGGCCTGATACGGACTAAGACAGGGATGCCCTCCCGTCACGGCCACGCCCCGGGACGATCCAGGGCGCGGCCGTTTCATTTTCTGGGCCGCAACTGTCGGAATATCTTACGGTTTTTGCCTTCCGCCCCGAGCGGGCGGCCATAACCGCCCGGAAATCAACGATTTCCGGTTTTGGCACGATCATTGCATGACCCTGCCGAGAGAAGAGTCCTGACGACCCCCGGAGAGGCACCGATGATCGGAAAGAAACACCGCAGGAGCGATTTCCGCCGGCGTGTCGCGCGGCGCGCCGTCACGGCGACCGCATTGTGGGCATTGGTGCTCGGCGTCGCGGTCGCGGCGCTTCCCGTGTCGGCGGCGACGATCCGCGTGTCGCAGGAGTCCTCGGCCGGCGCCGGCGATTTCGATTCCAACATCCTGGGCTTCGTCAATTCGTTCGACGGCGGCGGGCTGACGGCGTCGGCGTACTACTCCTAAAGCTCGCCCGACGTGTCGAGCTACAACGGCGACAGCAACGGCGGTCCCGCGGCGCTTGCCAACACGGTGCAGAACTTCTTCGTCGACACCGCGGAGGGCCTGTCCTTCTTCGCGGTGATGAATGTGCCGGGTGGCGGTTCCGGCAACTGGCAGACGCACTTCGATCTTTCCGGCGACACCGTGGCCGCGCTCGTGGCCGACGATCCGGGCGAGGCGCCCACGATCTCCGGCGGCGGCACGGTGATCGATACGGCGAACAACTGGGTCACCTGCTGCACCGACGGCTTCGTCTTCGGCGCGCTCGACGGCAACTGGACGCTGTTCGCCGACGTCGGCAGCTTCAGCGGCGTCTCCACGTGGCAGGTCACCGACGACGGGGCCGGCACGATCTCCCTCGCGATCGTCGCCGACCGCCGCGTGCGCTTCGACATCGCCGCGGAGGTGGCCGAGCCCGGCACGGTCGCGGTCCTCGGCCTCGGGCTTCTGGGGCTGGGCATCGTGCGGCGGAGACGCGCGCGCCGCGCCTGACGGGCGCGTTTTCCCCGAAAAACGTCGGAATTTCTGACAGTTGCAGAACCGGCCGCTCGACCGCCGGCCCCCGGAGCGCGGATTTCTGCGGGCATGCGGGGCGTGCGGAAACTGGCATGCGGTTTGCATACGTTCGTAACCGGTGGCCCAGCGGGCCGCTCCGCGCCAATCGAAACGGACCGACACCCAAAATGAAGCTCTTCGCCCGCCGCCCGGCCGCCGTCCTCGCGCTCCTCGCCCTCGTCCTGGTGTCCGCACCCTTCGCGGCGAAGCCCGCGGAGGCGGCGCTGATCAACCAGACCTACGATTTCACGGTGACGGACTTCGTCGCGGTCGGCCCCAACGATCCGCTGGCCTTCTCGTCGATCACCGGCACCTTCACGCTCGTCTTCGACACCGCGTCGGGCCTGATCACGAACCAGCCCTTCGCGTTCGACGCCTTGAGCGAGACGTACGGCGCCATGGGCATCAACTACAATGCGCCGAACCCGGGCCGCGTGCAGATCGGCGGCGTGCTGAGCGGCATCGGCAGCGTGCTCCAGGGCGCCGACGACCTCTCGATGAGCGTCACGGTCGTCAACCCGCTGTCGCCGCAGCTTGATGCCTTCATCTTCACCGATGCGAGTTCCGTGGGCGGTGTCTGGTTCGCCGACACGCGTATCATCACGCTGTCTTCGACCACGGCGGTGCCGGAGCCGGGGATTGCGGCGCTGTTCGGCCTCGGTCTTCTCGGGCTTGGGCTTTCCCGGCGGCGCGCCCGGCGCTAGGGCCCGGCGGCAGGCCCGCCGCTAGGGCAGAGTCAGCCCCGTCCTTCCGGGTCGGGCACGCGCTGCCAGACGCGCTCGATCACGGCGAACTCGAACAGGTCGGCCCTGGTGTAGGGATCGTTGCGGTGGAAGTCCTCCACCGTCTCCCGGTCCGCCTCGAAGACCAGCACGTTGCCCTTCACGTCGCGGATATCGACCATGCCCGCGGTCTCGACCCCGTCGCCGACGAGCCCGCCGCCGAACACCACCATCTTGAGAAACGGCTCCTGGTAGGCGGCGTGGGCCGGCTGCAGCTTGGCCCGATCCTCCGCCCGGCCCGGCCGGTCGCGCCGGAACAGCACGTAGCGCATTCTTCTTCCTCCCCGTCGGTTCGTCGCGCCGCCCGAGTATAGGGCGGACGAAGCACTGCCGTCGCGCACGTTGCGGCGTCAGGATATTTTACAACAGCGGTGCGAACGCGAGGCGCAGCCATGTGTAACCGCTTGAACGCCCTCGATTCTCCATACTGGCACGGTTTTTGCACTGCTCGCCAGAAGAGTATTTCGTAGTCGTATTACCATCGTAAGTAATTTTTACAGGCCGCCCGGTTTCGGGCCGCTGGATGGGGATTCGGAAAATGCATTCATCCGCACGGAAGTTCGCCGCCGCCATCGCCGGAACGCTCGCCCTCGCCGGATGGGCGGGCAGTGCCGGGGCCGCACCGCTGTTCACCGGGCTGGGCGGCCTGCCCGGCGGCAGCTCGCCGACCGTTTCGATCGCAAACGCCATTTCCGCCGACGGATCGACGATCGTCGGCCAAAGCGGATCCGCCAACGGGACAGAAGCGTTCGTCTGGACGCTCGCGGGCGGCATGCAGGGCCTCGGCGATCTTCCCGGCGGTTCCTTCAGCAGCGCCGCTCGGGGCGTCTCCGGCGACGGTTCGGTGATCGTGGGCAACGGCAGATCGAGTGCCGGTACGGAAGCGTTCGACTGGGCCCAGTCCGGAGGCATGCAGGGCCTTGGCGACCTCTCCGGGGGCAGCTTCTCAAGCAGTGCCTACGCTATCTCGGGCGACGGCGCGACGGTAGTGGGCTTCAGCAGTTCGGGCAACGGTACCGAGGCGTTTCGGCGCGTGCAGTCCGGAGGCATGCAGGGTCTTGGCGATCTTGCCGGAGGCGCATTCTCCAGCGTCGCATACGGCGTTTCTGCTGACGGCTCTGTCATTGCGGGGCGTGGTACGTCCGGAAGCGGCACCGAGGCATTTCGATGGACGCAGTCGGGCGGTATGCAGGGTCTCGGCGATCTTGCCGGCGGAAGCTTCGAAAGCGCTGCCTATGCCGTTTCGGCCGACGGCATGACGATCGTCGGCCACAGCGCATCGGCAAACGGTCAGCGCGAAGCATTTCGCTGGACGCAGTCGGGCGGCATGCAGGGGCTCGGCGACCTGCCCGGCAGCATTTTCTACAGCCAGGCGCTGGCCGTGTCGGGCGATGGATCCGTGGTTGTAGGCCAGGGCCGGGGAGCGCTCGGCTGGGACGAGGCCTGGATCTGGGATGCGACCAACGGCATGCGGAACCTGCAGGACGTTCTGGTCGCCGAATACGGGCTCGACCTTACCGGGTGGTTCCTGGGCGCTGCGCTCGGCATTTCCACCGACGGGATGGTGATCACCGGGATCGGTACCAATCCCGACGGCCATCTCGAAGCGTTCGTCGCCAACCTGCACCCCGACACGATCCCGGTCGATGCGCCGGCGGGCATGGCGTTCCTCGGTTTCGGGCTTGCCGTCATGCTGCGGCGGCGCGCGTCCTAGGCGATCGTCACCGTCTGGTCCGAATAGTTCACGGTCACCGTGTAGCTGCCCTCGTTGAGCTTCCACTTGTGGATCTCGTACTTGCGGAGGCCCGCCTTGTGGAACGGGTCCTCGGCGGCGATGGCGTCGGCTTCCTCGAAGGAGTTCGCGCGGACGATGATCATGCCGAAGGCCGGCCGCTCGGCCCCTTTCTCGAACATCGGCCCTGCGCCGAACATGATGCCCTTCTTCTCGAGCTCGACCTGGCGGTCGAGATGCTTCGGCAGCAGCTTGGCGATCTCCTCGGGCGGGCCCACCGGGCGCGTGAAGATGACGTAGAGCTCCTTGCCCAGCATGTGGGCGGTCGGGTTGTCGGCGGCCATGATGTCTCCCCTGATTATTGCCGCGGGCGCGGGTTGCGCCCGGTTGTCGCAGTTGGTTGTCGCGAGACGTTGACGGATAATGGCCGCTGGGCGCGCAGGTGAAAAGCGCCGAGGCCGCACAGGTCCGGTAGCGGGTCCGCGAAGGCGGGGGAAACGATGACGATCGACATGCACACGCACTGGGTGCCGGCGAAGATGGCGGAAGGCCTCCGCGCCCGCTGCGAGCCGCCGTGGATCGAGGCCCTGCCGGACGGGTCCGAGCGCATCCACCTGCCGATCGAGCATCTCGTCTTCGGCCCGCAATACATGGATATGGAGGAGCGCATCGCGTTCATGGACGCGCGCGGCGTCGACCGCCAGCTCCTCTCCTTTCCCGGCCTGTTCGGCCTCGATTCGCTCCCCGTCGCCGAGTGCCTGCCGCTGCTCCGGCTCTACAACGACGAGACCGCGGCGCTCTGCCGCGCGCATCCGGATCGCTTCTCCGGTCTCGCGGCGCTTCCCATGGCCGACATGAAGGCGGCTGTGGTCGAGCTCCTCCGCGGCGCGTGCGAACTCGGGCTTTCGGGCGCGATCCTGCCCAACAACGCCTTCGTCTCCATCGCCGAGGCCGAGAAGCTGCGCCCGCTGTTCGAGGCCGCGAACGAGATCGGCGGGCTCCATTTCTTCGTCCATCCCGGCCGCCGTCCCGACCAGGTGCCGCCGCCCGGCACGGCGAAACGCGGTTCGCCCTTCCCCGATCTCGTCTACGCCCGCCAGGCGCTCGACGTGCAAGCGAACGTGGCGCAGGCGACGGCGACCTTGCTGTTCTCCGACTTCCTCGGCGACTACTCGCGGCTCACGGTGCACATCGCCAATCTCGGCGGCACGCTGCCGATGGTGATCGAGCGCATGGAGCATGTCGCGGAGACGCGCGCATTCGACGGCGAGCGGCCGATGGCGCGCGCGCGGGACCGCACCGGGCGCCTCCATGTCGACTGCTCGTCGCTCGGCGCACGCGCGCTGGAGCTCGCGGTCGCAATCTTCGGTGCGGAGAAGATCGTCGTCGGCACCGACTGCCCGATCTTCTCGATCGACTGGACGCTCCGCGCGATCCGCGATGCCAATATCCGCGAGGCCGAACGGCAACTGATCCTGTCGGCGAACGCCGAGCGCCTGCTCGCCGGCGCAGGCTGACGGGAGGAGAGGGCATGAGCCTCTATTACGTCCAGAAGCTCCTGTGGCAGCTCAACCGCGACCCTGAGGTGCGGCGGCGCTTCGAAGCCGACATGGACGAGGTGCTCGCCTCCTACGAGCTGACGGACGAGGAGCTGGAGGCGATCCGGACGCCCGACATCGGCCTTCTCTACGTCCTCGGGGTCAACGGCCAACTCCTCATGCACTATGCCGCGCTCAAGGGCTATCCGTGGGACGCCTACATCCGGGCGATGCGCGACGGCGTGGCAAGGCACGGGCCGGTGCGCGCCGGGATCTATGCCATGGTGGGGGATGCGGAAATGCCCGGCGGGGAGCCGACGGAAATGCCCGGCGGGGAGCCGACGGAAATGCCCGGCGGGGAGCCGGCGGAAATGAAGACGGGGGACTGACATGCCGCTCGTGTTCGCAGGCGCCTGCAGCCATGCCCCGGGGATAACGGGACGCGCCGACCGCGCCGATCCCGAAAAGCGCGAGGCTCTCTTCGCCGCGTTCGGCCGCATGCGGGGCGCAATCCAGGACACCGGAGCCGAGGCGCTGATCGTCGTCGCCGCCGAGCATTTCGCGAATTTCTTCATGAACAACATGCCGGCCTTCTGCGTCGGCATGGGTGAGTTCTACGAGGGGCCGATCGAGGATCCCGGCTGGCTCGGCATCGAACCCCGCCGCATCCCGGGCGCGCCCGACCTCTCGCGCCGGCTCATCGAAAACGTGATGCAGACGGTCGATGTCGCCTATGCGGAGGAATGGAAGTTCGATCACGGCATCATGGTGCCGCTCCATTTCCTCACGCCGGACTACGACCTCCCGGTGATCCCGGCGAACGTCAACTGCCAGGGCCCGCCGCTGTCGCCGCTCCATCGCGCCTGGGAGTTCGGCAAGGCCCTTCGAAGGGCCTGCGATGCGGTGCCCGAGAAGATCGCGCTCGTCGGCACCGGCGGCATCTCGCACTGGCCGGCGACCCCCGACTCGGGGCGCATCAACGAGGCCTGGGACCGCGAGTTCCTGCGCCGCTTCGTCGAGGGAGACAAGGACGGGCTGACCTCGTATTCGGACGAGGAAACCTACCGCGACGGCGGGCAGGGCGGTTTCGAGATCCGCACCTTCGTCACCGTGGCGGGCGCGACCGAGGGCGCGCCGGGCGAACTCTGGCATTACGATCCCATCCCGATCTTCGCGGTCGGCGCGACGGTCGCCGTGAGAGAGATCCAGCCATGAGCGCGCGCGCCAAGCCGCCATTCCGCGCCGATCATGTCGGCAGCCTCCTGCGCCCCGCCCGTCTCGCCGAGGCGCGTGCCGCCGGGAAGGTGGGCACCATGCCGGCCGACGCGGTGCGCGCGGTTGAGGACGAATGCATCCGCGAAGCCGTCGCGATGCAGGAGGCGATCGGGCTCCGCGCCGTGACAGACGGAGAGTTCCGCCGCGACTGGTGGCATCTCGACTTCCTCTGGGGTTTCGAGGGGATCGAGCCGTGGGAGGCGCTCCGCGCGCAGAGCTTCTCGAATGCCGAGCAGCCCCCCATGGCCAGGGTGACGGGCCGGGTGCGCCATCCGCGCGGCATCTTCACGAACGCGTTCTCGTTCCTCGCCGATACCGTCTCGGCTGCGAAGGGCAGCGTCGCCAAACAGACGATCCCGGGCCCGTCGATGATCCATCTCCGCCCGGGCGACGAGGCGGTCGAGCCCTCGGTCTATCCTGAGATGGAAGGCTTCTGGTCCGATCTCGTCGCCGCGTACCGCGCGGAAATCCGCTCTCTCTACAACGCCGGCTGCCGCTACCTGCAGGTCGACGACGTCAGCTTCGCCTATCTCTGCGACGACGCCATGCGCGGAAACATCCGGAAGCGCGGCGACGATCCCGACAGGCTCGCCGTCCTCTACACGCGCCTCCTGAACGAAGCCGTGCGCGACCGGCCGCCCGACATGGCGGTGACCGTCCATACCTGCCGCGGCAATTTCAAGTCGAGCTGGGTCGCCTCGGGCGGCTACGGGCCGGTCGCCGAGACCGTGCTCGGCGGGCTCGACGTCGACGGGCTGTTCATGGAATTCGACAGCGACCGTGCCGGCGGGTTCGAGCCGCTCGCCTGGGTGCCCCGCGGGCACACCGTCGTGCTCGGCCTGATCACCACGAAGACGCCCGAGCTCGAGGATGCCGATGCCGTATGCCGCCGCATCGACGAGGCGGCGAAATACGTGCCGATCGAGAACCTCTGCCTCAGCCCGCAATGCGGCTTCTCGTCCACCCACCACGGCAACGCCCTCACCCAGGACGATCAGAAGCGGAAACTCGCGCTCGTCGTCGAGGTCGCGCGGAAAGTTTGGGGGTAGAGGGGGCGGAGCCCGTCAGCCGGCGAGCCGGTGTTCGACGATGCGCTCCGCCGGCAGGCGCACGCTCACGGTCGTTCCCGCCCCGACCGCGCTTTCGATTTCGAAGCCGGCGCCGTGCATGTCGGCGAGCGATTTGCAGAGAGGCAGGCCGAGGCCGGTGCCCTCGTATTTCCGGTTGAGGTCGCCCTCGATCTGGCGGAACGGGGCCATGGCGACCGGGATGTCCCCGGGCGCGATGCCGATGCCCGTGTCCGCGACCTGGAGGAGGCAGGCGTGGCCGTCCCGCCGGCAGCGGACCTCGACGCGGCCGCCCTCCGGCGTGAACTTGATGGCGTTGGACAGCAGGTTCACCAGGATCTGTTTCAGCTTCTGTTCGTCGCCGAGAACGGTCTCCGGGCCGCCCGCCAGGTCGACGACGAGGGCGATGCGCTTTTCGGTCGCGCGCTCGCGCACCAGCAGCAGGCAGGCGGACACCAGCCTGTAAACGGCGACTTCCGACTCGCGGAGCTCCGACTTGCCGGCGTCGATCTTGGAGATTTCGAGGATGTCGCTGATCACGGCGTAGAGGCGCCGGCCCGAATCGCCGATATCGCGCAGATAGTCGAGATAGCGTTCGTCGCCGACCGGCCCGTAGACCTGGGTGCGCATCGTGTCGGCGAAGCCGATGATGGCATTGAGCGGCGTGCGGAGCTCGTGGCTGACATTCGCGAGGAATTCGGACTTGGTGCGGTTCGCGAGCTCCGCCTCCGTCTTCGAGGCCTGGAGCGCCGCCTCGAACTTCTTCCGCTCTGCGATCTCCGTCTTCAGCTCCCCGGCGTACTTCTGCTCGGCCGCGAGCCGGTCGAGAAGCAGGCTGCGGTTGCGGATGACGAGGAAGGAGATGACGAGGCCGGAGATCGAGCCGATGGAAAAGCCCGGGACCAGCGAGGCAACCGTGAGGTTCTCGAACCCGACGGCACGGCCCATGACGTTGTAGGCCACCGTGGCGACGAATGCTCCGCCGGCAAGAAAGAAGACGGAGCACCATCTGTACTTACGCAGGATCGTCGGCATTTTTCTCGGGATACTCTGAGAGCGCCGGTAACGCTTTGAACGATACGGGGCGACCCCGCCCCATACTGATTGCGAGTGCTACATTATTTGGCGGGTCGTGAAAAGAGTCCTAACGCATGGGGGCATGTATCCGGTTGCGGAGCGGCTCAGACCCGTTCGTCCTCGATGGGATTGCGCAGCACGCCGATCCCGGATGCCTCGACCTCGAGAATATCTCCCGGTTTCAGCCACTTGGGCGGGTTGAAGCGGGCGCCGGCGCCCGTCGGCGTGCCGGTCGAGATGATGTCGCCCCGCTTCAGCGTCATGAAGGTCGAGACGTAGGAGATGAGATACGAGAAGTCGAAGATGATGCTCTCGGTGGTGTCGTCCTGGCGCGTTTCGCCGTTCACGCGGGTGGTGATGCGCATCCCGTCGTAGCTCGGGAATTCGTCGGCGGTGACCATCCACGGGCCGATGGAGCCGGTGCGGTCCCAGTTCTTGCCCTGGGTGACGTTGAACTTGCCGTGGCGCAGCCAGTCGCGGATCGTGCCCTCGTTGAGGCAGGTGAGCGCGGCGATGTGGCGCAGCGCGCCCTCTCGCGGAATGCGCCGCCCGCCCTCGCCGATGACGATGGCGATCTCGCCCTCGTAGTCGAGCTGTTCGGACTCCGGCGGGCGCACGATCGGCGCGTCATGGCCGACAAACGAGTCGTACGTGCGGAAGAACATGCTCGGGTACTCGGGCGCCGGCGCGCTGTCCTTGTACTCCTCGTTGCGGTTGGAGTAGTTGACGCCGATGCAGAGGATCTTTTCCGGTATCGCCACCGGAATGAGCAGCTTCACGTCGGAGAGCGCGTAGTCGGATTTCGTGGAAGCTTCCGCGATCTTCCGCGCCTCGGCCTGCAGCGCCGGCACCAGCAGGTCCTCGGGCGTGGCGGCGCCCTTCACCCGGCCCATCATCTCGACGATGCCCGCGTCGGTCGCGACGCCGAAGGAGTCGCGGCCCTTCGCCTCGAACGAAACGATCTTCACGATTGCTGACTCCCCATCTAATTTTCTGGCGGCTCAGGCCGCGTTCCGTCATGCTTCGGCCAACAATATACGGAAACGCCCACGCGGACAGCCGCGCAGCGGCCGGACGAAGGAGGAAGCCATGCCGCACATCATCGTCGAGTATTCCGCCAACATCGAGGACGAGATCGGCATCGACGCGCTGTTCGAGACGCTGACCGAGGTCGCGGTCGAAACCGGCGTGTTCGAACTGAGCGGCATCCGGGTGAGGGGCGAACGGCGCGACCGTTACCGCATCTCCGACAACGACCCGTCGAACGGCTTCGTGCATACGATCCTTCGCGTCGGTTCCGGGCGCACCGAGGAGACGCTCAAGAAGGCGGGCGAGACCATCTACGCCGCGATCTGCGCGCACCTGCAGAAGATGTACGAGACCCGCGCGCTCAACATCTCGATGGAGATCCAGGAGATCCATCCTGTGCTGACCTTCAAGAAGAACAATATCGGCGCCCACATGAAGGCGCGCGCCGCGGCCCAGGCGGCGGAGTAGAGCGAGGGCAGGCGGCGAGCGGAGCGATGCTGTTCCATCCGAAATCCGAGAACCGGCCGTTCGACCTCGGCACCTTCCCGATGGAGGTGCTGACGCGGGACGAGACGGTGATCGCCGTGGAATCTGCGCGTCCCAAGGCGAATGGCGTGCCGGCCGCGTCCGCCACGGGTCCGCTCGGCGCCGCCGCGCTCAAGTATCGCGGCCTCTTCGCGCGCTTCCTCGCGGACACCGCCGTGGAGAAGCAGGCGCCGGTCCCGTCGGACCTCGCGCGGCGCACCGTCGACATCAAGGGCTGCGCCTATTTCATGGACGCGAGCCAGGTCGGCATCTGCCGGATCCCGGAGAACGCCTGGCTCGACGGCGCCGAACCCGTCGCGGGCCACGGCCACGCCGTCGTCATGCTGTTCGAACATCCGAAGCTTCCCGACGCGGGCAATCTCGCGCGCGGCCTCGTCGAGGGCGCGGACGTCGCGTGCGTCGAGATGCGCGCGCTCGAGATCGCGGCCTGCGTCGCCGGCCACATCCGCCAGATGGGCTTCGACGCGCGGGTGCACATCCCGGGAGACGAGACGGTGGATCGCGACCGTCTCGCCGTGCTGGCGGGCCTCTGCGTCCGAAAGGGCGACCGCCTCCTCAATCCCTATGTCGAGGGTGACTGGACGCTCGCCGTCATCACCACGAACTATGAGCTTGCCTGCGACGTGCCGCTCGCCGCCTCGGCGGCGAACGCGCGGAACGGCGCGTACCGGCGCGGCATCAACGGCGCCATGTCGGGGCGCGAGCGGGCGCGGCGCGCCCGGCGGAAATCCCACGACAGCCGCTATCCGATGGAGACCGTGAAGCGCGTCGACCGGCCGACGACGCTGATCCTCGACGACGAGGTGCCGCGCGTCCCCAAACGCGCCGCCTTCTTCGAGCGCGCGCTCCAGGGCGATCTCGGCGACAAGGCGCAGGCCGCGCGCTCGCGCTTCTCGTTCAAGCACCCGCTGTCGATGAGCCTCCTCAAGGTCATCCGCTCGATGGTGCCGCACCAGGGCGGCGAGGTGACGGAAGGGGTGAACTCCGACGACTGGAGCGATCCCGAGAAGAACGCGAAGGCGGTGAAGGCGCTCTCCTACTTCCTCGGCTCCGACCTCACCGGCATCTGCGAGATCCCGCGCTACGCCTGGAACTCCCACAAGGAGGACGGCAAGCCCATCGAGATGGTGCACCGCTACGCCGTGGTGATGCTGATCGACCAGGGTTACGACACGATGGAGGGCGCGTCGGGCGACGACTGGATCTCCGGCGTGCAGTCGATGCGGGGCTATCTCCGCGGCGCCGAGATCGCCGGCGTGATGGGCGAGACGCTCCGCGCGCTCGGTTTCTCCTCGCGCTCGCAGACAAACGCGGATTCGGACGTGCTCCACATCCCGCTCGTCCTCTGGGCCGGGCTCGGCGAGCTGAGCCGGATCGGCGAGCTCGTGCTCAATCCCTTCGTCGGCCCGCGCTTCAAGTCCGTGGTGCTGACGACGGACATTCCGCTGGCCGTCGACAAGCCCATCGATTTCGGCCTCCAGTATTTCTGCGACCACTGCCACAAGTGCGACCGCGAGTGCCCGTGCGACGCCATCCCGCACGGACCGAAGGTGATGTTCAACGGCTACGAGATCTGGAAGCCTGACGTCGAGCGCTGCACGCGCTACCGGCTGACGAACTCGAAGGGCTCGGCCTGCGGGCGCTGCATGAAGACGTGCCCCCTGAACAAGATCGTCGATCTCGACGGCGCGCTGGCAACACGCGTCGCGAGCTGGCTCGGCGTCAACGCGCGCTTCCTGAAGCCGCTCCTCGTTCCCATCGCCACGAAAATCGACGATGCGCTCGGGAACGGGATGCGCAACCCCGTGAAGAAATGGTGGTTCGACCACGAGATCATCGACGGCGCCGCGACGGATGCGAAGGCGACGAACCAGCGCGACATCGAGCCCGGCAAGGCGGTCGACATCGAGGGCCAGAAGGTCGCCTACTACCACGCCAGCATGATGCCGGCGCCGGACCAGCCGGGCCCGTTCCCGGTCGACCGCAAGGCGGCGCTCGAAGCCAAGGCCGTGCTGGAGACGCCCGAAGAGGCGCGCGCGCGAAAGGCCCGCGGCGGACCCACGCCCGCCCATTACATCCCGACGCCTCCGGTCGGCGGCGGCGCGGTAAAGGAGCGCACGGCGTCTCCTTACGCGGACAAGTGACGCCTGTGCCCGGCAACGCAATGCCCACCCTCCGGCGTCATCCCCGCGAAAGCGGGGATCTCGTGCCGCTTGGGGATTCCCGCTTTCGCGGGAATGACACAGAAGGGGTGTTGTTCCCGTGAAGATCTGCATCTTCGGCGCGGGCGCCGTCGGTGGGGTGATCGGCGGAATGCTGGCGCGCGCAGGCCACGAGGTCTCGTTCGTCGCCCGCGGCGCGAACCTCGCCGCGATCCGGAAATCCGGTCTGACGGTGATCGACGGCGAGGAACGCTTCACGGTCGAATCCCGCGCGAGCGCCGATCCCGCCGACCTCGGCCCGCAGGATCACGTCATCGTCGCGGTTAAGGCGCCCGCGCTTCCGTCCGTGGCCGCCGCGATCTCGCCGCTGCTCGGGCCCAAAACCTCGGTCGTTACCGCGATGAACGGAATTCCCTGGTGGTTCTTCGACGGGTTCCCGGAACGCGGACCGAAGATCGAAATCCCCGCGCTCGATCCAGACGGCCTGATAGCCAAGGCGATCCCCACCGACCGCGTGATCGGCTGCGTCGTCCACATGGGCGCGGCGGTGCCGGAGCCCGGGACCGTTCGACGCATGGGAGGCGGCCTCCTCATCCTCGGCGAGGCGGCGGGGCCCGTCTCGCCCCGCGTGACGGCGCTCGCGGATGCTTTTGCCGTCACGCCGCTGGAGGTGCGCACCACCGATGCGCTGCGCCAGGAGATCTGGCTCAAGCTTCTCGGCAACTTCAACTTCGCGCCGATCTCGGCGCTCACGGGCGCGACCAACGGGCGGATCGGCGCCGACCCGGGCCTGCGTGCGCTCTGCGCCGCGATGTTCGAGGAGGCGGCGGAGGCGGGGCGGCGCCTCGGGCTCGATCCCGGCATGACGGCGGACGAGCGCACCGACCTCGGCGCCGCGCTCGGCGACTTCAGGACCTCGATGCTGCAGGATTTCGAGAAGGGTAGGCGGCCCGAGATCGACGCCATCGTCGGCGCGGTCGC
>JAYOEF010000022.1:0-28774 GCA_038106605.1 Alphaproteobacteria bacterium | reverse complement strand
GATTCCGAGAACAGGCGGAACGTCGTCTCCGCGCGGTCGTGGATGTAGAGCGCCGCGCTCGTCCACAGCGCCGCAATCAGAAGACCGACGAGCAGGAGCGTCATCCGCGCAGCAAGGCTCGACGGCAGGAACCGCCGGGGTGCATGCCGGGCGCCCGTGGTCCCGTGACGGCGGCGGTGCGGCGTCATCCGGAGGCCGTCACGTTGGCGGCGAACATGTAGCCGCCGCCGCGCACCGTCTTGATCAGCGCGGGCTCTCCCGGGTTCGTCTCGACTTTGCGGCGCAGGCGGCTGAGCTGGACGTCGACCGAGCGGTCGAACGGGCCCGCCTCCCGGCCCCGCGTGAGGTCGAGGAGTTGGTCGCGGCTGAGGACGCGATGCGGGCGCTCGGCGAATGCCGCGAGGAGGTCGAACTCGCCGGCCGTCAGCGTGACCAGTGTACCGGACGGATCGAACAACTCGCGCCGTGCGAGGTCGAGCAACCAGCCTTCGAACGAGAGCCGGCGTCCGGTGGGAACGATCGCTTGTGCCGCCGCGTTCGATGCCGCCGCGGCCGACCGGCGCAGCACGGCCTTGATGCGCGCGAGCAGTTCGCGCGGGTTGAACGGCTTCGGGAGGTAGTCGTCCGCGCCCATTTCGAGGCCGACGATGCGGTCGGTCTCCTCGCCCAGCGCGGTCAGCATGACGATCGGTATCGCGCCGTCGGCGCGGAGCCGCCGGCAGATCGAGAGCCCGTCCTCGCCCGGCATCATCAGGTCGAGCACGATGAGGTCGTAGCGGCCCGCCGCAAGCTGTGTGTCCATCTCGCGGCCGTTGGCGGCGGTGTCGACGCGATAGCCGTGCTTCCGCAGGAATCGTGCCGTCAGGTCGCGGATCTCGCGGTCGTCGTCGACGACGAGGATGTGCTGGCTCGGTTCGGTCATGACCCCAATATAGAGGGCGCCTGCCCGTGCGCGGGCTGCCCGATTGTAACAGACTGTTACGGACCGGCCTCCTGCAACGTACCGTTACCCGATCGTCCGTTTCGCGACATCGACGCGTTACAGGCGAACCCCAGATCTCTTTCCGACGGCGCCGGAATGGCGCATCGAACGAGAAGGAGACGATCATGACACGCACGAAGAAGATCCTGCTGGGCACCGCGGCCGCTGTGGGCCTCGGCTGGGGCGCGATGGCCGTAACCGGCGTCGGTTCGCAGACGCTGAACACCGCGAAGCTCGAACTGATCTCGGAGGCCGCTGCGGCTCAGGGCGGGTTCCACGGCCGGCGCCATGGCGGCGGCGAACACGGCATGATGCGCATGTGCGGTCCGCAGCGCGCCGAGAAGCTCGAGGACGGCATCTCCTTCGTCGAGGCGTTCTTCAGCTTCAACGATGCGCAGAAGACCGCCTGGACCGGCCTTGCCACGGCGCTTCGCGAAAGCAGCGACGTCATCGGCAAGCGCTGCGAGGCGATGAAGGATGCGGCCCGCAGCCAGACCGCGACCGAGAAGCTCGCCCGCGTCGAGGGCTTCCTCACAACCGGGCTCGATATCGTCCACAAGGTCCGTCCCGCCTTCGACGGGTTCTACGCGACGCTCGATGCCAAGCAGCAGGCCGCGCTCGACAAGCTGATCCAGCATCGCGGCCGCTTCGGACAGGGTGCGCGCGGCGCCGAACGGCCCGACCAGCGCTGACGTGCCCGCCGGCCGCGCCGGCCGCCTTTGGGCGGTTTGCGCGGCCGGCACATTCGCCCCGGCAGAGAAACTGGGCAGAGAAACTGGGCAGAGACATTGGGCAGCGATCCGGGGCTGCGACATTGGGGTTACAGGAGGGATGAATGAACGAACACTGTTTTTCCGCCGACGAACGGGAGATGTGGCAGGACCACCCCGGCGTGATCGCATCGCCGCCCGTCATCGTCGCGGGCTTTCTTGCGGCCGGGATCGTGCTGGACGGTTTGGCGTGGAGCGCGCCGATCTACGAACCGGTGCGATTTATCGGCGGCGGCGGGCTCCTGATCGCCGGCCTGTCCCTGATGGCGGCCGCCGTGCGGAGTTTCCGCGATGCCGGAACGCCGATAGAGACGCGGTTTCCGTCGTCGACGGTGGTGACGCACGGCCCCTACGGCCACACGCGGAACCCGATCTATGTCGCGCTCCTGCTCGCCTATGCCGGGGTCGGCGTGCTCCTGAGCGCGCCCGCCGTCGTCGCACTCCTGCCCGTGCTCTTTACGGTCCTTCACTTCGGCGTCGTCCGGCGGGAGGAGCATTACCTCGAATGCAAGTTCGGCGATCGCTATCTCCGCTACCGTCACGCGGTGCCGCGCTGGTTCTGACCTGCGACCTGTCGTCCGTTTGCCCCGCCTCTCCTTGACAGACCGGCGGCCTCCCAAAAAGATGGCCGCCGGGAATTTCGGGGGGACGACGATGGCAAATACGGGCGCACTGGTCGACGATCGCCCGGGAGAGGGGATTTTCCGGGTTAGGCGGTCGGCCTTCACCGACCCGGCGCTGTTCGACCGCGAACTCGACACGATCTTCGACCGCTGCTGGCTCTATCTCTGCCACGAGAGCCAGATCCCCAATCACGGCGACTACATCGCGACGCGGATGGGACGCCACGCGGTGGTCGTCATCCGCGGACGCGACGGCGCGATCCGCTGCTTCTACGACGCCTGCAGCCATCGCGGCTCGCGCCTCACCGGGCGGACGTCGGGCAATGCGAAGACGCTGGTCTGCCGCTATCACGGCTGGTGCTTCAATGCCGAGGGCAGCTGCACGCTGGTCCGCGGCCGCGAGGAGGCCTACCGCGAGGAGGATCTCGCGCGCCTCGGCACCGACCTCAGGCCGATCGCGAAGTTCGACAGCTACAAGGGGTTCCTGTTCGGCTGCCTCGATCCGGCAGCGCCCTCGCTCGACGATTTTCTCGGCGGCGCCAAGCCCTTTATCGACCTGTTCGCCGACCAGTCGCAGGACGGCATGGAGGTGCTGCGCGGCGAGAGCCGCTACGTGATGGAGGCGAACTGGAAGTTCCAGACCGAGAACTCGACCGACGGCTATCACGTCGCAACGGTCCACCGGAATTTCGCCACCACGGTCGGCTTTCGCGAGACTCTCGAGCCCGGCGGCGGCAGCGGCATGGCGAAGACCGAGGCGAGCCGCATCCTGAGCCTCGATAAGATCGGCTCCGGCGGCTACGACGTCGGCAACGGCCACATGATCAACTGGGCCGACCGGGGCAATCCGGAGGCTGGCCCGCTCTGGCCGCAGCGCGAGGCGCTCCTCGAACGGTTCTCCGCGGGCAAGGTGAAGTGGATGCTGGAGCGCGGGCGCACCGTCACGGTGTTTCCGAACCTTCTCCTCAACGACGTCGCATCGACCTGCATCCGCGTCTGGCGGCCGGTCGCTCCGGGCCTCACCGAGATCGAGACATGGTGCATTGCACCGAAAGGGGAATCCGCCGAGGCGCGGCGCGCGCGAATCCGGAAGTACGAGGACTTCTTCTTTCCCGCCTCGCTCGCCGTTCCCGACGACGTGCGCGCGATGGAGGGCGCGCATGTCGGTTCCGAGTCGCTCGACCACGGCTGGAACGATCTTGCGCTCGGCCGGCGCACGCTCGTCGACGGTGCGGACGAGGCGGCACGCGAACTCGGGGTCCAACCGGTGAACAGCAATCCCGGCCGAGAGGTCGAGACGCCGTTCTTCGCCTTCTGGCGCGAATGGGCGCGCCGGATTGGAGCCGGCCGATGAGCGTCACGGCGGCGGCGGCGGCGGAGCTTCTCCACCGCGAGGCCTGGTGCCTCGACAGGAAGCGCTGGGACGAGTGGCTCGCCCTCTATGCCGAGGACGCGGTCTACTGGGCGCCCGCCATGGTCGGCGACGACGCCTGGACCGACGATCCGGACCGCGACGTCAGCCTGATGTACATGGACCGCGCGGGTCTCGAGGCGCGGATCTTCCGTATCGAGAGCCGCGACTCCTACGCCACCGATCCGCTGCCGCACACGGCGCATCTCGTCGCGAACGTGCTCGTTCACGGAGAGGCTGAAGGACTCGCGGAGGTCAGCGCGACCTGGCTTGTCCACACCTATTCGCGGGTCCGCGGCGCGACGACGCGGGGCGGTCTCTACGACATCGCTCTCCGGTCGACGCCCGACGGGCTCCGGATCGTGCGGAAGAAGATCTTCATCCACGACGACCGGATCGTCGGGCCCATCGACATTTACAACGTCTGAACCGGTTCAGGCGCCGGTCAGCGGCAGGCGGCGATGACGCGTGCCGGCGCGCCGGAGGCCGAGGTGAGCCGGATGGCGCCCGCGATCAGGGTGCAATCCTCCGTCTCGCCCTTGAGCTGGCCGAGTTTCGCGGCGTTCTCGAGGAGCTTCCAGCCGCGCGAGAGGCCCATCCGGTGCACGTACCAGCCGTCGCCGAACGGGTTCTTGCCGTCGGAGCCGCGGCCGGATTCGCCCGAATCGATCGACAGGTTGTCCATCACGATGCCGTTGATGCGGACGCCCTTGCGCGTCTCGATTTCGATCAGCTTCTCGACCGCGGCCTTGCCGAAGCCCGGATAGTTCAGGCCGTTGATATAGGGGTGCATGAACGGATCGGCGGGAGATTTCCCGACGAACAGCGCGTCCCAGCCTGAATGAACGACGATCCACGCCCGGTCGACGATCCGGTCCGCGACCGTCTCGATGTCGGCCGGCGTCAGCGAGTTGCCGCTCGCATCGCCGAAGTTCGTGACGCGCGGATCGGGCGATGGCTTGCCGCCGTTCTTCGCGAGTTCCTTGCCGACGCGTGCGGAGATGTCGATGTAGACGATCGGGCCGATGATGTCGTCGAGCGAGTACTGCTCGACCGAGCGCTTGTCGGCGTTCATTGCGGTGCTGTTGTTGAGGTAGTGGTCCGTCGAGTCGAGATGGGTCGTGTAGTGCTCGTCGAAATAGAACCAGCCCCACTGGAAGAAGCCTTCCTGGGTCTTGAAGGGATCCTTCATCCGGCGCACCGCCTGGAAGCCGAAGCTCGCAACCGGCTGCGAGTCCTTGTAGGCCTTCGACAGGTCGGCCTTCGTCACGTCGCCGTTGAGCTCGTGGAACATCGGAATGACGTGCGTGAAATCGTAGTAACGGGTCGTGTCGGGCCCGGTGCAGGCCGACGTCGCGAGCGCTGCGGCAAGCGTTCCGGCGAATAGCGAAATCGTTCGTTTCGTCTTCATGGTGCGTCTCCCCCGTTTGCGGCTTTTCTTCAACCGGCAGTCTACAGGGGGCACCGCCGCCGACGCTACCGCGGGACCGCGGCCGACACATAATGACATGCCCGATGACATGCTGGGCTGCGGTCGCCGGGGGGGGCTACTTCGGCGCGCGTTCCGCGAGGATGTCGATAGTGAAGCTCAGTGCGAGCTGGCCGCGGTGGTTGAAGGCCTCATTGCGGCTGCGGATGATGCCCCACTTGTCACGGATCACACGGTCGGGCTTCTCGACGATTTCGTGCGAGAAGGTCAGCGTGTGGCCCGCCTTGACCGGGACATGCATCTCCAGGTTCTCGACCCGCATGCCCGCGCCGTTGTGCCGGCCGTCTTCGACGCCGCGCGCGTAGTTCTCCATTTAGTCGACCATCAGGCGCATCCACACCGCGCAGACATGCCATTTGGATGCGATCAGCCCGCGATAGCGGGTGTCGAGCGCCGCGTCAGGATCGGTGTGATAGACCTGCGGCGCGTACAGTTCGCCGAACTCGATGATTTCCTGTTCGCTGAACGTGTAGCTGCCGAAGACGTGGAATTCGCCGACCGGGATATCCTCGAACCAGCGGGAGCGGAGGAAGGACGTCCTGCTCATTTCGCCGCCCCGCCGGCTTCCGCTTCGCCCAGCGCGATCATCAGGAAGGTCGACAGCGCCATAACCTTCTTGCCGTTCTGGTTCAGCACCTCGATGTCGCATTCGACCAGCCCGTGATCGTCGGGGCCGGAACCTTTCCCGGGTCGCGATTTTCCCGAAACCGTCACATGGGCCGACAGCGTGTCGCCGTCGAACGCCGGCCGGTACCATTCGAGCCAGTTGACCTTGCCGGTGCCGAGAAGCGGAATGTTCGCGGCTTCCAGCCCGTCGCTGACCAGCTTCATCATCATGGCGGAGACATGCCAGCCGCTGGCGCACAGCCCGCCGAACAGCGACGCCTCGCCCGCCTCGCGGTCGAGGTGGTAGGGCTGCGGATCGAAGCGCCGCGCAAATACCCCGATGTCCCTGGCGTTCAGCGTGATCGACCCGGTTTCGAGCGTGCGGCCGATCTCGATGTCGTCCCAGAAGGTTTGCGGTTGCGTCGCCATGGCGGAACCCGAGTTGCTTATCCAGCCGAGTGACTACCGACGCGCGCGGCAAAAGGCAACGCAACTGGGAACGATTGCGTCACGAGGCTCCGCCGGCGGCGGACATCAATTGGTCGGCGTGTATTCGCGCAGAGAGGAGAAGTTATCGCCTCGTCGGCACCGGCGCAGGCTCCGGATCCTCGAGCGCCCACGACACGCCCTCGTTGCCCGGCGAGAACATCTGGTTCGAGCGGTTCGGGTTGCGGTTGACCAGAGGGCGCGCGAACAGCGGGTGCGTCACCGAGCGGATCTCGTGATCGAGGGTGAACAGCACCTCGCCAGTGTCGAGGTCGACGATGTCCTCGAAGCGGTACTGGTGCTGGTTGCTCTCCTCGGAGATGAGCCCGCGCTCCCGCAGCTTCTTGTAGGGGCCGGAGAAGTCGGCGACGTAGATCTGGATGTGGTGGCCGTCGAACGGCGGGATCGCCGCGTCGGTCTCGCGGAAGATCAGCTCCTGGATGTAGCCGACGGTGACGTGCGCAGCCTTTGCGCCGCCGCTGGTGCGGACGCGCGCCGGCGCACCGACGATATCCTCGTAGAAGCGCGCGATGCCCGCGGCGTTGCCCTTCGGCACCGGGAACTCGACATAGACGATCCCGAGGCGCACGCGCCCGAAGCGCTTGGCCGGCTCGTGGATGCGGAAGCGGTTGCCCCAGGGGCACGTGGCCTCGACGTAGCCGCGCTCGGCCTTGAACGAGAATTTCGTGCCCTTGAGCATCGGCTTGACGCGCTCGAGCCGCTTCAGGAGGCCGGCTCGGTCGGGCATCACGATCCCGGTCGTGCCGCGCACGACCAGCGGCTTGCTCGTCGGCAGGTGGAACTGCGTCTTGCCGACGTTCACCCACATGTTGTTGGTGCTGGTGACGAGGTAGGGATCGCGGGTGAGGCCGAGGCCGGTGATGTAGAACAGCGTCGACAGACCCTGGTCCGGGATGCACACGTTCACGTGCTCGAGCGCGATCGAATTTCCGAGATCCTCGGTGCTGCGGTCGTAGATCGCCTCGCCCCTTACCGGCTTTGCGGTCTTCTTCGAAACGGTCTTCTTGGCGACGGTTTTTTTCGATGCCGCCTTTTTCGCCATCGTGCCTGCCATGAGTTTCCTCCCGCGCTTTCGTGGGTATGCCTTGCCTCGGTTCCTGGGATCTACCGTCAGTCTCGTTCACGCAAATCGACGTCGGACAGCATCGCTGCCGCGCTCGCCATCATATGCCGGAAATCGCTGGAAAGCGTGATCAGATCGAACCCCTTGTCGATCATCTCGTTGGCATAGGCGGCCGACATGGTGTGCATGCCGGCCCGGATGCCGTGGCGCTTCGCGGCTGCGAGCGCCGCGTCGATCGCCTTCATCACCTTGGGGTCGCGCTGGTCGCCGCCGGGCGAGCCGCCGAGGGACACCGAGAGATCCGAAGGGCCGATATAGATCGCGTCGAGCCCCGGCACGCTGCAGATCTCGTCGAGATTGTCGATCGCCTGCTGCGTCTCGATCATCGCGAAGGTCAGGATCGTCGTATCGGCATTCTGGTGGTAGTCGCTGCCGCCGTAATAGACGGCGCGCACCGGCCCGGTGGAGCGGTATCCCTTCGGCGCGTAGCGGCAGGCGCCGACGAACCGTTCGCATTCCTCGCGGCTGTTGATCATCGGGCAGATTACCCCGTACGCACCCGCGTCGAGCGACTTCATGACGATGGCGGGATCGTTCCACGGAACCCGCACCATCGGTGCAGCCTCGAAGCGCGAAATGCCCTGCATCATGCGGACGGCGGACTGGTAGTCGACGACGCCGTGCTGCATGTCGATGGTGACGCCGTCCCACGGCAGTGACGAGATGATCTCGGCGGCGAAGGAATCCGGGATGCCCAGGAACACGTTGACGGCCACCCGGCCCTCGTCCCACACCGTCTTGATCTTGTTCGGTCGCATCGTCCCGTCTCTCCCTCGGTTTCGTTCTGCCTCGTTGCGGCGTTCCCGTTTCTTACACCCTTCGGGGCGAAAGTCGGAGGGGGAAACTCTCCGATTGACGCTCCCGGCGGCGCCTGCCTAACTCCGCTCGCCATGGCGCTACGCAATCCCATCCGCATGATCGAGGAACTGGAATCCGTCTCGCCGACGGTGCGGGGCATCATCCTCACCGTCGCCTCGGGCGCGTTCTTCGCGTCGATGCACGGGTCGGTGCGGTGGATGTCGAAGGGCCTCGACCCGATGGAGATCGCGTTCTTCCGCGCCTTCTTCGGGTTTCTGTTCTTCACACCGCTGCTGCTGCGGACCCGGTTCGTCGCGCTGCGCACGCGGCGCCTGCCGCTTCACATGCTGCGTGGCGTGTTCAACGGGGGATCGCTGCTCTGCTGGTTCACGGCCCTCAGCATGGTGCCCCTCGGGGACGCGACGGCGCTGTCGCTGACGGGGCCGCTGTTTGTCGGATTGGGCGCTGCGTTCGTCCTGAAGGAAGGGGTCGGAGGCTCCCGCTGGGCCGCCCTCGTCGTCGGTTTCGCGGGCGCGCTCGTCATCGTCCGGCCGGGCTTCCAGGACGTGAATCTCGGCATGATCCTCGTGCTGGTCTCGATGCTGCTCGTGACCTGTTCCAAGCTGATGGCGAAATCGCTGTCGCGCACCGACGCGCCCTCGACGATCGTCGCCTACCTTTCGCTCACCATGATGGTACCGTCGGGCATCGCGCTCATCTTCGTCTGGCAGACGCCGACCATCGAACAGCTCGGCTTCATGGTGATGATCGGCTTCCTCGGCAGCACCGGTCACCTGCTGCTCACCACCGCTTACAAGATCGCCGATATATCCGCTGTGGAGCCCGTCGTCTTCGCGCGCCTCGTCTGGGCGGCGATCGTCGGCTGGTTCCTGTTCGCCGAATTTCCGGGCGTTTGGGTGTGGGTCGGCGGGGCGCTGATCGTCGGCGCCTCGACCTGGCTCGCGCGCCGGGAATCCCTGGAACGGAAGCGCGCGAAGGCGGCGGCCGCCGCGGCCGAATAGGCTTCAGACGTCCGGTCGGGGACGGATCAGCTTCTGGCCGCGTTCGTGGATCGCCTGCGGGAACGGGCATGACTTGCGCGCCACCGTGTCGAAATGGATGCAGCGCTGGTCGTTCACCGCGCAGATGTCGTCCGTCAGGCGGTTGATCATCACGCTCCAGACATGCAGCCACTTGTCGGTGAAGTCGATGAAGCAGGTCTTCACGATGACATGGTCGCCAGGCTGGATCTCCCGGCGGTAATAGTGATGCTCCTCGATCGCCGCCATGCCGCGGTCGTTGGCGCGCATGTAGGCCGGCGTGATGCCGGCGAAGGTGAACATGAAATACGCCGTCTCGTTGAACGCGCGGCTGTAGTACCGGACGTTCGCATGCTCCATGTGGTCGATTTCCATCGGATAGAGCATGCCGGAATAGCCGGTTTCAAAGTCGGCGAAGCGTTCGAGATTGGTCATCGTTTTGTGCGCTGCAACATTACGAGGGTCGCTGAGTAACAACCGGATCGGTCGCTGTCAAACTGCGACGGATTTGCATTCGCAGTTCCTGCGGCTAAAAAGACGTCCATGACCGACCCACGCGAGCTTCGCATTGCAGCACCGCTGACCGCGGATTCTTCCGTTTCCTTCGAGTTCTTCCCGCCGAAGACCGAGGAGATGGAGCGGCTCCTGTGGCGCTCCATCGAGCGTCTCGCCGGGCTCCGGCCGTCCTTCGTCTCGGTGACCTACGGCGCCGGCGGCTCCACACGGGAACGGACCCACGGCATCGTCACCCGCGTCCGGGCCGAGCGCGGCATTCGCGCCGCCGCGCATCTCACCTGCGTCGGTGCGACGCGGGCGGAAGTCGACGACGTCGCGCGCCAGTACTGGGAGAGCGGTATCCGCCACATCGTCGCGCTCAGGGGCGACCCGCCCGACGGCGAGGCGCGCTATGTGCCGCATCCGGGGGGCTATGCCTACGCCGCGGACCTCGTTGAGGGGCTCCGGCGCGTCGCCGACTTCGAGATCAGCGTCGCCGCGTACCCGGAGATGCACCCCGAGGCGAAGAGCGCGGAAGCCGATCTCGACAACCTCAAGCGCAAGATCGACGCCGGCGCGACGCGGGCGATCACCCAGTTCTTTTTCGAGCCGTCGGTGTTCCTGCGGTTCCGCGACCGCGCCGCGGCCGCCGGGATCGACGTGCGGATCGTACCGGGCGTCCTGCCCGTGACGAATTTCAATCAGGTCAAGCGGTTCAGCGCCATGTGCGGCGCCTCGGTGCCGGACTGGATGGCGGACCTGTTCGCCGGGCTCGACGAGGACGCGGAGACCCGGAAGCTGATCGCGGCGACGGTGGCGGCCGAGCATTGCCGCATCCTGTCGGACCACGGCGTGAAGGACTTCCACTTCTACACGCTGAACCGCGCCGACCTCACCTTCGCCATCTGCCACATCCTGGGCGTCCGGCCGAGCGCGGCCTGAGGGCTCGTCAGAGCGCGCGCCAGGCGATGTCGCGGCGGCAGAACCCTTCCGGCCAGTCTATGCGGTCGACGGCGGCATAGGCGCGCTTCTGCGCCTCGGCGACGGTCGGCGCCATTGCGGTGACGTTGAGGACGCGCCCTCCGGTGGCGGTGATCTCGCCCTTCGCATTCGCCGCGGTGCCGGCGTGGAACACGTGCACGCCGTCCACTTCGCCCGCTTCCTTCAGGCCGCTGATTACGGTTCCCTTCTCGTAGGCCCCCGGATAGCCCCGGCTCGCCATCACGACGGTGAGCGCCGTCTCCTCGAACCAGCGGAGGTCGAAATCCTTGAGCTCGCCGTCGCAGGCGGCGATCAGCGCGGGCACTACGTCCGACATCAGCCGCATCATCAGAACCTGGCATTCCGGATCGCCGAAGCGGACGTTGTATTCGAGGAGCTTCGGCCCGTTCTTCGTCAGCATCAGCCCGGCATAGAGGACGCCCTTGTAGGGAACGCCTTCCGCTTTCATGCCGTCGATGGTCGGGCGCACGATGGTGCGCATCACCGTCTCGGTAATTTCGTCCGTCACCACGGGTGCGGGGGAATAGGCGCCCATGCCGCCGGTGTTCGGGCCGGTGTCGCCGTCGCCGACGCGCTTGTGGTCCTGGGCGGAGGCGAGCGGCAGCGCGTTCTCGCCGTCGCACAGCACGAAGAAGCTCGCTTCGATGCCGTCAAGGAACTCCTCGATCACGACCTCGGCGCCGGCGCTGCCGAACGCGCCGCCCTCGAGCATGTCGTCGATCGCCGCGTCCGCCTGATCCGTGGTCTCGCAGATGATGACGCCCTTGCCGGCCGCGAGCCCGTCGGCCTTCACGACGATGGGGGCGCCGTGCTTTGCGACGAAGGCCTTCGCGGGGCCGACTTCGGTGAAGCGTCCGTACGCTGCGGTCGGGATCGCATGGCGGGCGCAGAGATCCTTCATAAAGCCCTTGGAGCCTTCGAGCATCGCTGCCGCGGCGCTCGGCCCGAAGGCGCGGATGCCCTTCTCGACCAAGCGGTCGGCGAGCCCTGCGACGAGCGGCGCTTCGGGGCCGATGACGACGAGGTCGACGGCATTGTCGACGGCGAAGGCGACGAGCGCGGGCACGTCCTCGGCGCCGATGGCGACGCATTCGGCTTCCTCGGCGATTCCCGCGTTGCCCGGCGCGCACCAAAGCTTGTCGACCAGCGGCGAGCCGCCTATGGCCCAGCACAATGCGTGTTCGCGACCGCCGCCGCCTACGACGAGCACTTTCATGATCGCGTTCCCGTTCCGATTTAACAGTCGTGCCAATTTAAGCGTCGCGCCAATGGCATGCGACTCGACAGATGACATAGAATGCGAATCGTCATGGCGGATCAATTCTTCGATACGGACAACGGGCCCGATGCAGCCCCGCCTGCGGGCGGAAACGTCGTCGAGCTGTCGGTCAGCGAGATTTCCGGGGCGATCAAGCGGACGCTGGAAGGCGCTTTTTCGCGGGTCCGGGTGCGCGGCGAGGTCGGCCGTCCCAATTATCACGGCTCCGGCCACCTCTATTTCACCCTGAAGGATGCGGATGCGGCCATGGACGCGGTTGCCTGGCGCGGCACGGTCGGCCGGCTCGGAATCCGGCTGGAGGAGGGGATGGAGGTCGTCTGTACCGGCCGAATCTCGTCCTATCCCAAGAGCTCGCGCTATCAGATCGTCGTCGAGGCGGTGGAGCTTGCGGGCGAGGGCGCGCTCCTCAAGCTCCTTGAAGACCGTCGGCGCAAGCTCGCCGCCGAAGGTCTGTTCGAGTCCGCGCGGAAACGGCCTCTACCTTTTCTGCCCGATGTCATCGGCGTCGTAACTTCGCCCACCGGCGCCGTGATCCGGGATATCCTCCATCGGCTCGCCGACCGGTTTCCGCGGCACGTGCTGCTGTGGCCGGTTCCGGTGCAGGGCGACGGAGCGGCCGAGAAGATCGCCGCTGCGATCCGGGGCTTCAACGCCATCGAACCGGGCGGTGCGGTGCCGCGCCCCGACGTGCTGATCGTCGCTCGCGGCGGGGGCAGCCTTGAGGACCTCTGGCAGTTCAACGAGGAGGTCGTGGTCCGCGCCGCGGCGGAATCCGAAATCCCGCTGATCTCCGCCGTGGGGCATGAGACCGACACCACGCTGATCGACTACGCCTCGGACAGGCGGGCGCCCACACCTACCGCTGCTGCCGAGATGGCTGTCCCGGTCCGCGCCGAACTGCTCGCCCAGGTGATCGACGACGAGAAGCGGCTGGTCGGATCGATCGCGCGCCTGATCGAGGAGCGCCGTGGCCGCGTCGAGGGGCTCGCGCGCGGCCTGCCGCGGCCGATCGAATTGCTCGAAACCCGGATGCAGTCCCTCGACAGTGCTTCCGACCGGCTCGATCTCTCGATGCACCGGATGCTCGAACGCGGTGCCTCGCGCCTCGCAACGGCAAGCGCGCGGTTGCCGCACCCGCACGATCAGATCGAGAAGGCGGCGACGCGGCTTGCCCACGCTGACGGCCGCATGTCGGCGTCGCTACGCTCGCTTGTGCGCGACAAGACAACCGGATTCGAGCGGCTTTCCGCCGGCCCCCGCATGGCGGGCGGCATGGAGCGCCTCGTCGCTTCGGCGGAGAGCCGGTTGCGCGCGACCGGCCAATTGCTCGAAAGCCTGTCGTATCAGCGCGTCCTCGACCGCGGTTTCGCACTGGTCCGTGATGCGTCGGGCGAACCGGTGCTCGCCGCCGCGGCAACATCGGCCGGCCAGGAAGTCTCCATCCATTTCGCCGACGGCGCGGTCGATGCGGTCATCGGCGGAGAGGCGTCCCCGAAGCGCGGCGAAAAGCCGGCCGCCAAGCCAAAAAAGCTCGGACCCGCGAAACCCGGCGGGCAGGGAGACCTCTTCTGATGTTCCGCATGCTCTCCGCGCTCGTCGTCGCGGCGGGGCTTGCGGTGCCCGGTGGCGCCTGCGCCGCGCCGCCGTCACCGGATCCGGTCCTCCAAGGCAATTTCATCCAGGGCGGTCTCGTTGTCGGCCGCGCGGTCGCGGGATCGGTGGTCAAGCTCGATGGCCGTTTCGTCAATGTCGGGCGCGACGGGCGCTTCGTGTTAGGTTTCGGCCGCGATGCTCCTGCTACGGCCAAGCTCGAAGTCGTGCTGCCCGACGGCCGAACCGTCGTGCGGGAGCTTGCGGTCCAACAGCGTGAGTACAGGATCCAGCGCATCGACGGCCTGCCGCCGAAGATGGTGACGCCGCCGCCCGAGGTGCTGGCCCGGATCAAGGAAGAGGGCGCGGCGATCCGGTCGGCGCGGGCCGGTTTCACCGAGCCGGCGGGTTTCGGCGTCTCGTTCATCTGGCCGGCGAAAGGCAGGATTTCGGGGGTCTACGGCAGCCAGCGCATCCTCAACGGCGAGCCGCGGCAGCCGCATCTCGGTGTCGACGTCGCGGCGCCTGTCGGTACGCCGATCGTGGCGGCGGCGGCGGGTACGGTGACCCTTGCCGAGGGCGACCTCTATTACACCGGCGGCACGGTTATCGTCGATCACGGCTACGGGCTCTCGACGGTCTATTCGCATCTCAGCGCGGTGACGGTGAAGGCCGGCCGGAACGTGAAGCAGGGCGAGACGATCGGAAAGCTCGGCAAGACGGGCCGAGCGACCGGCGCCCATCTCGACTGGCGTCTCAACTGGTTCCAGGAAAGGCTCGATCCGGCGCTCGTCGTTGGGCCGATGCCGGAGTGAGCATCAGGCGGGGCGCTTCGGGCGTTTGCCCCAGCGCCAGTGCAGCCACATCCACTGCTCCGGCCGGTCCTCTATCCAGGCGCTGACCCGCGAATTCATCCACGCGGTCGTTGCCTGGATGTCGGCGGTCTTGTCGCCCGTCGTGATCGCCTTCCGGGGCTCTTCCACCGTCACGCGGAAATAGGCGCCTTGCAGCCGTTCGGTGCGCACCGGCACGAGCCACGCATCGTACTTGAGCGCAAGGGCCGCTGGTGCCGATGGCGTCATCGCATCGACGCCTAGGAAGGGCGCGGCGACACCGTCGTTCATGCGTACGTCGATCAGCATGATCACGGCCCCTCCCTGCGAGAGCGCGCGCGATATGGTGCGCGCTCCCGGGCGTCCCTTGGTCACGAGATCGGTGCCGCTCGCGCGCTGCCAGTCGCGCGGCAATTCGTCCATGAGCGGATTGTTGAAGGTGCGGTACAGGAACCAGAGCCGCTCGAGCCCGCGCATGCGCGCGGCGATCGTGATCATCTCCCAGTTCCCCATGTGGGCAGAGAACAGGATCGCCGGCTTTCCCGACTCGCGCACCTTGTCGAGGTTTTCCGCACCGACGATCTCGACGCGCCGGTCGCGGTCCCTGCGGATCTGGTGAAGCGTCCAGTAGTCGTTGGCGACACGCGCGAAATTGTCCCAGACGCCGCGGCAGATCCGTTTCACCTCCGCCTCCGGCATGTCCGGCCAGATGAAGCGGAGGTTCGTGCGCGCGCGCTCGTTCATCGGCGTGAGCGGCCCGATACAGCGGCCGAGCGCGCCGTAGATCTTTGTCGAAATGTCGACGGGCACATGCTTGAAAAGCTTGCTCGAGAGCCAGATCGGGAAGAACTCGATGTAGTGCTTCAGCGTCGGCCGCGGGGCCTCGTTTTCTTCGTCGGTTGCCAAGGGACTACGCTTTCCCAGCCGTGAATGAGGCGACAAGCCGTTCGAATGCCCCCGGATCGGCCCATTCGAGCGTCACCCGGACCGTCTCGACCATGCCTTTCGCGGTCTCCGGAAGTCTCACGGAGTCCTTTTCCGTCGTCACCGGAACCGCACCCGCGGCGGCGGCCGCCTCCAGGAGACGCATCACTTCATCCTCGCTGTAGTCGTGATGATCGGGAAATGCCACCTCGGAGACGATCTCGCAACCCATGCCGGCGAGTGTTTCGAAGAACTTCTGCGGCCTCCCGATCCCGGCGAAGGCGACGACACGGCGTCCAGAGACTGCTCCGCCGTCAGGGACCGGGACGAAACGCGCCTCGAGAACGGGATGCGCGGCTCCGACGACACCCGCGATGCCGGCCCGGTCCTCTCCGACGACGACGACCGCTGCGACGCGTGCGAGCGCATCGGCGATCGGCTCGCGAAGCGGTCCCGCGGGAATGGGGCGGCCATTGCCGAAACCGAAGCCTCCGTCGACGACGAGGAGCGAGACGTCCTTTCTGAGGGACGGGTTCTGAAGACCGTCGTCCATCACCACCATTTCGGCTCCGGCGGCGGCAGCGGCCCTCGCGCCGGCGACGCGATCCCGGGACACCCATGTCGGTGCGAGAGCGGCCAGGAGAAGGGGCTCGTCGCCCACTTCGGCGGGGCCGTGCAGGCCGGGCTCGACGCGGATCGGGCCGGGGAGCGAGCCGCCGTATCCGCGGCTGAGAAAATGGGGACTGTGTCCGGTCCTCGTGAGTTCGGCCGCGACGGCGAGGGCGACCGGCGTCTTCCCGGCGCCGCCGGCAACGGCGTTGCCGATGCAGATCACGGGAATGCCGGCAGCCTCTGGCTTTGCGGTCTTCGAGTGTATCCGGCCGGCCGCCGTCCAGAGGCAGCCCAGCGGCGACAGGACGGACGCCAGCAGCCCACCCGTGCGCCAGAACTCAGGCGCTCGCATCGCGCGTTGCCGGGATCGGTTGGGCGGGCGAAATGCGGTTGAGATAGGGATCGAGGTGGGAGAACGCCGCGTCCAGAATGCTGAACTTGCCTTCGGCGACGTCGCGGGCGGCGGCGATCCGGCGCTGGCGCATCTGCGGGTTCGTCAGCAGCTGGCCCACCGCGCGCGCGATCTCAAGGGCCGTCGTCGCGGTCTCCGAGGCGCCAGCCGCCTGCATCTCCGCCTCGACGGCGAGGAAGTTCTCCATGTGCGGTCCGTGCAGGATGGCGCAGCCGAGGCGTGCCGGTTCGATCGGGTTCTGGCCGCCGTGGGGCACGAGGGTTCCGCCGACGAACGCGATGTCGGTTACGCGGAAGAAGAGGCCGAGCTCTCCCATCGTGTCGCCGACGAGGATCGCCGTTTCGCGCGTCGGCGGCTTGCCTTCGCTCCGCCGCACGGTGGCGAGCCCACGCTCCCGGAAAAGCGCCGTCACCTCTGCGCCGCGGGTCGGGTGGCGCGGAACGACCAGGGTCAGAAGGTCCGGAATGTTGCGGGCGATCAGCGCATGCGCCTCGGCGATCAGTTCCTCCTCGCCGCGATGAGTGCTGAAGGCGAGCCAGCGGGGCCGGGAGAAGGTGGAGGCTTCGAGTTCCGCCATTGCCTCGGGGTCGGCGGGCAACGGATCGGCGGCGAACTTGAGGTTGCCCGGGCATGCGACCCGCGTGGCGCCCAAATCGCAGAGCCGCTCGGCATCGAGTTCGGTCTGTGCCATGCAGATATCGAAGGTCCGGAGGATCCGCCGGATCACCCAGGGCGCTCGCCGCCAGCCGCGCCAGGATCGCGCCGAGATGCGGGCGTTGAGAAGCAGTGCGGGGATACCGCGCGATCTCACTTCGCCGAGGAGGTTCGGCCAGAACTCGGATTCGACCCAGAGCACGAGATCGGGACGCCAATGGTCGAGGAAGCGCCGGACCCAGGCCATGCGGTCGACCGGAACGAACTGGTGGATGACACCCGCCGGCAGGCGCTCGCCGAGAAGGTGGGCCGAAGTGACCGTACCCGATGTCATCAGGAGCGTGATCTCCGGTCGTTCGCGCCGAAGACGGTCGATCAGCGTCAGCATCGAGAGCGACTCGCCGACGCTCGCCGCGTGAAGCCAGACGAGCGGGCCTTCCGGCCGGGGGCACGACGCTTCGCCGAGACGTTCCGGCAGACGCGCAGTATCCTCGCGGCCGGCTGCAAGCCGCCGGTCGAGATAGCGGCGGATCAGCGGACCGGCCGCCCAGGTCGCGGCGCGGTAGAGGGCGAGGCTCATTGCGTGGCCTCCGCGCCTGCAGCCGCCGGTCCGGCTTCCATGTCCGGCGCGACGGGCTCGACGCCGATTTCGGCGTCGAGCGAGCGCGTGCGCGCGATCATGTCGGATTCGAGGCGTAGGCGCAGCCTCTCCGCCGCATCGGCATCGGTGTCGGGCGGCACCTCGATAGGCGCTCCGACCTCGACGGTGCCCCGGGTAAAAGGAAGGGGGATAACCATCCGGTCCCACGATCCGCTGACGATCCGCCACCTCGCGCCGAAGCACAGCGGCAACAGAACGGCGCCCGAAAGGCGCGCAGCCGCGATGGCCCCGGGTGCCACCCTCATTCGGGGCCCGCGCGGGCCATCCGGCGTGATGCTCACATATTCGCCCTTGCGCAGCACGCGGACCATCGCCATCAAAGCGCCCGCGCCTCCCTTGGAGCTCGACCCGGCGATCGTGCCGAGACCCAGATGTTCCATGGTGCGCGAGATGAAAATCCCGTCCCGGTGACGCGAAATTAGGACGTTCATCGGTGCCGTGCCGGGCCACATGTTCGGCATCATCAGCATTCGGCCGTGCCAGAAGCAGACGATGAACGGCTGCTTCCGGGCGATGAGATCAGAAAGCGTACCACCGTTGCGGATCGTCCATCGCCCGGTGCGCCACACGAGCCGGATGTACGCTGCGGCGACCCGGGTCAGCGCATCCTGCACCGCGGGTCGGCGTAACAGGCGGGATAGGGCGCTCATCGGATCAGGCCCTGGCGCTGGCGGGCGACTCCCGGTCGTCCTCGCCCGCGAACTGGAGCGCGTAGAGCCGGGCGTATGCGCCGGCGCGGGCGAGCAGTTCGGCATGCGTGCCGGTCTCGACGCCGCGCCCGGCGTCGAGGACGAAGATCCGGTCGGCATCGAGCACGGTCGAGAGACGATGCGCGATCACGACGGTGGTTCTGCCTTCCTTGAGACGCCCGAGCGCCGCCTGCACGAGACGTTCGGTCTCCGTATCGAGCGCGGAGGTCGCTTCGTCGAGGAGGAGGATGGGCGCATTCTTGATCATGGCGCGCGCGATTGCGATCCGCTGCCGCTGGCCGCCCGACAGCTTGACGCCCTGTCCGCCCACCTGCGTGTCGTACCCGTCCGGTAGCGCGGCGATGAATTCCTGCGCCCCCGCGTTTTCGGCCGCGACCCTGATTTCTTCGTCCGTTGCGCCAGGGCGCCCGTAGGCGATGTTTGCGCGGACCGTGTCGTCGAACAGCGAAATCTCCTGACTGACAAGGGCGATCCCGGCGCGCAGGCTGTCGAGCGTCACGTCGCGGACGTCGTGGCCGTCGACCGTGACGCGGCCGCTTTCGACGTCGTAAAAGCGGGGAATGAGATTGAGGATCGTCGACTTCCCGGAGCCGGAGGCACCGACGAGGGCGACCGTCTTGCCCGCCGGTATCTCGATGTCGACGCCCTCCAGGGCGCGGCCTTCCTGCCTATAGCGGAAATGGACGTTCTCGAAGCGGATTTCGCCTCGGATGGTGCCGAGAGTCTCGGCTCCCGGCCGCTCGGCGATATTCGGACGAAGATCGAGGATCGTGAAGACGCGCTGCGCGGCCGCGAGGCCCTGCTGAAGCGTCGAATTCATGTTCGCGATGTTTTTCATGGGCTTGTAGGCGGCCAGAAGGGCCGCGGCAAACGACATGAGAGCGCCGGCGGTCATCGTCCCATCGATCACTGCCATTCCGCCGTAGAGGATCGCGAGGCCTAGACCGAAGCCGCTGAGCGCTTCCATCAGCGGCCGCGTGACCGCCTGTACGCGGGCAGCCTTGCGCGCAAGATTGAATATCCGCTCTACCACTGCGGCTGCGCGATCCGTTTCGTGCGCCTCCATCGAATAGGCCTTCACGTGGCGCGCGCCCTGGAAGGTCTCGTCGAGCAGGGTGGTGAGGTCGCCGGTTTCGACCTGTGTGGTCCGCGAGATTTTCCGCATGCGCTTGCCGATGCGTACGATCGGGTAAAGAGCCAGCGGAAAAACCACGAACGTCAGGAAGGCGAGAACCCAGTTGTGGGTGAACATCACGGCGACGAGAAAGACCACCATGAGCGCATCCTTGACGATGCCGGTCAGCGCCTTCGCGACGGAAAAGCGCAGCAGGTTCGCATCGTTGATGAAGCGCGAGATCAGCCTGCCGACGGAATTGTCGTGAAAAAACTGGAGGTCGGACCGGATGATGCTGCCGTACATCTGGCGCTGCAGGTTCGCGACCATGCGATGGCCGATGACCTCCATATTGACCGCTTCCATGTAGCCGCTGATTCCCGTGACCAGCGCCAGCGCAACGATCAGCCCGGGCACGAGATAGAGCATCTCGCGGTCTTTCTGGATAAAGATGTCGTCCAGTATCGGCTGAAGGAGATAGACCATTCCCGCCGAAGAGGCGGCGACGATGATCATGCAAAAGATGGTGAGCGCAAGCCTGCCGGCCTGCGGGCGCAGCTGTTCGTCCACGAGCCTGCGGACGAGAACGCTCGAGGGATCGTGGCGGTCGTCCGTCAGCTCATAGCCGGGGTGCGTTGCGGGAACGTCGTCTGACACTAGCGCGGTTTCCGACTGGCGCAAATGGGGTTACGGGATGCAGGATAACATGCGGCTTGAATCCGGCCAATTGCCTGAAATTCCGCGAGATTCGCAGCCTCGTGCCCGGATCAGGTCCCCGCCACAGTCATCCCGTCGATGCGGATCGTCGGCGCATCCGTCCCGAAACGGAAGACGAGGTCGTTGGCTGGTACGAGACGGGCGAACATGTCCTTCAGGTTGCCTGCGATCGTCAGCTCGCTCACCGGGTAGGTGCATTCGCCGTTCTCGATCCAGAAGCCGCTGGCGCCGCGGCTGTAGTCGCCGGTGACCATGTTGACGCCCATGCCGATCAGTTCGGTGATGTAGAAGCCGGACGATATGTCGGCCATGATCTCGGCGGGCGTCGGCTTTCCCGCCTCCATGTAGAGGTTGGTGATCGACGGCGAGGGCGGCGAGGCCGTCCCGCGCGACGCGTTGCCGGTGCTCTTGAGCCCGAGCTGGCGGGCGGAAGCGAGATCGAGCACCCAGGTGGTCAGCGTTCCGTTCTCCGCGAGAAGCTGGCGCCGGTTGGGAAGTCCCTCGGCATCGAACGGCTTCGACCTCAGGCCGCGGGGGCGGTGAGGGTCGTCCACGATATTGATCCCGGACGCGAAGACCGGTTTTCCGAGGCTGTTCTTGAGGAACGAGGTGCCGCGCGCGATGGATGCGCCGTTGATCGCGCCCGCGAAATGACGGACGAGGCCGCCTGAGAGCCGGGGATCGTAGATCACCGGCACCTGCTGTGTTTTCACCTTGCGGGCGTTCAGGCGGCGCACCGCGCGCTCTCCGGCACTGCGCCCGACGGCACCCGCCTCTTCCAGATCGGAGCGGTAAACGGCGGTCGTGTAGTCGTAATCGCGCTCCATGCCGGTACCTTCGCCCGCGAGAACGGACGCGACGAGACTGTGGCTGGACGACGCGTAGCTGCGGGCGAAGCCGTTGGTCGCGGCGATGGCGATGTCGGCATGGCTCCAGCCGGCCTCCGCTCCCTCGCTGTTGCTGACGCCCTTGACCGAGCGCGCGGCTTCTTCCGCCGTGCGAACGGCCTCGATGAGGGAGTCGGCGTCCGGCTCGCCGGGATCGCAGATGTCGAGCACGGGCGGGTCGGTCACGATCTCGGACGGATCGGCGATGCCGCAATAGGCATCCTCCGGCGCTGCCTTCGCCATCGCCACCGCGCGTTCGATGAGTTCGCGCAGCGTCTCGGAGCGGAAGTCCGTGGACGAGACGATGGCCTGCCGCTTGCCGACGAAGACGCGGAGCCCGAGGTCGCAGCCCTCCGAGCGTTCAAGCTTCTCGAGCTCTCCCATGCGCACGCCGACCGAGAGAGAGGCCGCGTTGAAAACGGCGGCGTCGGCGGCGTCCGCGCCGGCCTTCTTCGCCGAGGCGAGGAGGTCGGAGAGGAGGTTGAGCTGGTCCTGCGCTGCGGTCATGCGGTCCTACCCGTTCTTTGGTTTCCAGATCGGCCGCCCGCTGCCCGGCAGGCCGTAATCCGCCCATCGGCGGGTCACCTCGTCGATCACGTCGTCCGACATGCGGATCCGGCGGCCCCAGTCGCGCGACGTCTCGGGCGGCATCTTGGCGGTCGCGTCGATCCCCATCTTGGAACCGAGCCCCTCGACCGGCGAGGCGAAGTCGAGATAGTCGATCGGCGTGTTCTCGACCAGGGTCACGTCGCGTGCGGCATCGACGTTCGTCGAGATCGCCCAGATCACGTCGTTCCAGTCGCGCGCGTCTATGTCCTCGTCCACCACGATGACGAACTTGGTGTACATGAACTGCTTCAGGTACGACCAGACGCCCATCATGATGCGCTTGGCGTGGCCCGGATACTGCTTGCGGATCGAGACGACGGCGACGCGGTAGGAGCACGCCTCGGGCGGCAGCCAGAAATCGACGATCTCGGGGAACTGCTGGATCAGCAGCGGGATGAACACGTCGTTGAGCGCGCGCCCGAGCACCGACGGCTCGTCCGGCGGCCTTCCGGTGAACGTGCTGAGGTAGATCGGGTCCTTCCGCATGGTGATCGCGGAGACGGTGAAGACGGGGAAAGGCTCCGCCGCATTGTAATAGCCCGTGTGATCGCCGTAGGGGCCTTCCTCGCCGGTATCCTTCAGCGATACGTGCCCCTCGATGACGATCTCGGCTTCGGCGGGCACCTTGAGCGGCACCGTGCGGCAGTCGGCGAGCGCGAGCTTTTCGCCCCGAAGGAGGCCGGCGAACTGGTATTCGGACATCGTCTCGGGCACCGGAGCGACCGCTGCGATGACGGTTCCCGGATCGGCGCCGATCACGACGGCGGCGGGAATGCTGTCGGCGCCGGTCTTGCCGGCCTCGCCCGCGTGGCGCGCGCCGCCGCGATGGGCGAGCCAGCGCATGAGCGTCGTGTTCCGGCCCGTCACCTGCATGCGGTAGATGCCGATGTTCTCCTTGCCGTCCGCGCCCCTGGTGACGACGAGCGGCCAGGTGATCAGCGGCGCCGGTTCGCCGGGCCAGCAGGACTGGACCGGCAGCGTCGCGAGATCGATGTCGTCGCCGGTGAGCACGACCTCCTGGCAGGGCGCGCGCGAGACCGTCTTCGGCTTCATTGCCATTACGGTCTTGAGGAGCGGCAGCATCTCGACCGCCTCGCGCCAACCGCCGGGCGGCTCGGGCTGGCGCAGGAACGCAAGCTGTTCGCCGAGCGTCCGGAGCTCGTCCGGAGTCCGGTTCATCCCCATGGCCACGCGGTCGACGGTACCGAACAGGTTGACGAGGACCGGGACGGGGCTTACCGTTCCGTCCGACCGTACCGGGCGTTCGAACAGGACGGCCGGGCCCTCTTCGGCCAGCAGCCGGGTCTGGATTTCGGTCATCTCCAGCGTCGTCCGGACCGGCGCGGAGACGCGGACGAGCTTCCCGTCGCGTTCGAGCCGGTCGATGAAGGCGCGGAGGTTGGCGTAGGCCATGGCCGGGCGGTTCTGCCTGAGGAAACGGCGGAAATCAACCGATGCTTGGTGCGCCCGAGGGGTGAAATCTTCGTTCTCAAACCTATGTTAAGGGCTGTGGGCGGAAACTCGGGCAACGTCGGCTCCGATCATGGGGGCCGGCTAGGCCGCGTTCGCGACGAAGGAGCAGGTCATGAAGGAGTGGTGGGTCGTCGGCGGGAAGTTCCGCACGACCGAGTTCGAGGAGTACGCGGAAGGCGGCGGACCCGAGCGGTTCGGCCCCTTCGAATCCTACGACGAGGCGCGGAAGGCCTGGTTCGGCCAGTCCATGGCGCGCATCGACGAGTGCCTCGTGCGTTACCGGATCGTCGAGGACGACGCCGGGGCGACGGGCAAGGTTTCGTCGGCGAAGGCCGCCTGAGGGACTTCCGAAGTCCACAGGATTCGGGCTCAATGCGCCGATGATCGATCCCGTCGCACACGCGAAGTCCTACCCGTTCCCGGTCCCCGGCCGGTCCTACCTGTTCCGCAACGGCCGTCCAGAGCCGCTCGACGACCATGCGTTCGAGCGGCGCGGGCGGGTTCCCGTGCTCGCCGCGGGCTCAAACCAGTCGCACGAGCAGCTCGCGCGCAAGTATTCCGTCCTCCCGGGCCATGTCGAGATTCCGATCCAGCGGGCGCTGCTCGACGATTTCGACGTCGTCTATGCGGCCCATCTCGCGGGGTACGGTTCGGTGCCCTCGACCTTCCATCCGTCCGCCGGTACGCGGGTGACGACCTACATCCTCTGGCTCGACGAGCCGCAGCTCGCGTGCATGCACGAGACCGAGCGGAACTACACCTATGACCGGCTGGATCAGGTCCGGGTCGAGGTCGAGGAGACGGGCGAGAAGATCGCCGAGGCCTTCGTCTATACCGCTCGCGTCGGTGCGGTGAATGTCGGGGGTGCGCCCGTCGCACTTGCCGAGATCGGTGCGCAGGGCCGCACGCTCCGCGCCATGTCGCAGGCCGAAATGCTCGCCCATGTGCGCGACCGGCTGAAGCCCGGTGCCGAGCTCGACCAATTCATCCGCGACCATATCGAGGACGAGGCCGAACGGCGCGCGCGCACAGCCGCGCTCTCGGCCGACGCGCTGCCGCTGTCCTTCGCACGGACTGTGATCGGGACCTTCTGAGCCGCTATTCCGCGGCGACCTTTCCGGCGGCCGAAATCCGTGCGGCGCAGAACTTGAATTCCGGGATCTTGCCGAACGGATCGAGCGCCGGGTTGGTCAGCAGGTTCGCCGCCGCTTCCACATAGCAGAACGGGATGAAGACGACGCCCTGGGGCACGTCCCGGTCCGCCCGGGCGCGGAGTTCGACGGCGCCGCGCCGCGTCTCGACGCGGATCGGGTCGCCCGGGCGCAGGCCGAGCGCGCCGATGTCCTTCGGCGACAGGTTCGCGGTCGCCTCCGGCTCGATGCGGTCGAGCACCTCGGCGCGGCGGGTCATCGCCCCGGTATGCCAGTGTTCGAGGATGCGCCCCGTGGTCAGGATCATCGGAAAATCAGCGTCGGGTACTTCGTCGGGCGGCAAGACGTCCGCCGGGACGAACTTGGCGCGGCCATCCTCCGTCGGGAAGCCGTTGTAGAAGATGATCTCGTGGCTCACCCCGTCGTCGCCGACCGGGTAGGTGACGGAGTGCTCGTTGACGAGCCTATCCCAGGTGATGCCGTGGAACGACGGCATGCAGTCCGCCATTTCGGCGAAGACCTCGGCCGGACCCGCATAGTTCCAGTCGAGGCCGATGCGGCGCGCGATCTCCCGGATGATCCAGAGGTCCTGGCGTGCCTCTCCGGGCAGCGGCAGCGCCTTGCGGCCGAGTTGCACCTGGCGGTTCGTATTCGTGAAGCTGCCGTCCTTCTCCGGGAACGCGCTCGCAGGCAGGATAACATCGGCGTGGAAAGCGGTCTCGGTGAGGAAGATGTCCTGCACCACGAGATGATCGAGCGCGGCGAGGGCTTCGCGCGCATGCATGGCGTCGGGATCCGACATCGCCGGGTTCTCGCCCATGATGTACATGGCGCGGATCTCGCCCGCGCGGATCGCGTTCATGATATCGACGACGGTGAGGCCGGCCTCCGGATCGAGCTCCGTGCCCCAGAAGTCCTCGAACTTCGCGCGGATGTCCGCCTTCGCCACCGACTGGTAGTCGGGATAGACCATCGGGATGAGGCCGACGTCGGAGGCGCCCTGGACGTTGTTCTGCCCGCGCAGCGGATGGAGCCCTGTGCCCGGCCGTCCGACATGGCCGGTCATCAGCGCGAGCGAGATCAGGCAGCGCGCGTTGTCGGTGCCGTGCACATGCTGCGAGATGCCCATGCCCCAGAAGACGATCGCCTTCTGCGCCTTGGCGTAGAGGCGGGCGACCTCGCGGATCTTCTCTGCTGGAATGCCGCAGATCTCTTCCATCTTCTCGGGCGGGAAGCCCTTGAGATGGGCGCGGAGTTCTTCGTAGCCGTCGGTATAGCCGTCGATGAAGTTCCTGTTCGTCAGGCCTTCCTCGACGATGGTGTGCATGATCCCGTTGAGGAGCGCGACGTCTGAGCCTCCCCGGAACCGCAGCATGTGCGTCGCGTGCCGGCTGAGCGCCTGGCCGCGCGGATCCATCACGATCAGTGTCGCGCCGTTCTTCACCGCGTTCTTGAAGAAGGTCGCCGCGACCGGGTGGTTCACCGTCGGGTTGGCGCCGATCACGATGATGACGTCGGAATCCTCGCAGGCGTAGAAGGGCGCGGTTACGGCTCCCGAGTTTACCGTCTCCATCAGTGCCGCCACGGAGGACGCATGGCACAGGCGCGTGCAGTGGTCGACGTTGTTGGTGTGGAAGCCCGTGCGCACCAGCTTCTGGAAGAGGTAGGCCTCCTCGTTCGATCCCTTCGCAGAGCCGAACCCGGCGAGCCCGCGCCCGCCGCGCTCGTCGATCGTCTTGCGGAGGCCCGCGGCTGCCGCATCGAGCGCCTCGTCCCATGACGCTTCCCGGAAATGGGTAAAAGGGTTCGCGGGATCGACCGACCCGCGCGCATCCTTCGGCGCGTCTGTGCGCCGGATCAGGGGTTTCGTCAGACGGTGCGGATGATGCACGTAGTCGAACCCGAAGCGGCCCTTCACGCAGAGCCGGTTGTGGTTTGACGGCCCGTCGCGTCCTTCGACGGACAGCATGCGGTCGTTCTTGATGTTGTAGGTCAGCTGGCAGCCGACGCCGCAATAGGGGCAGACGGACTCAACCTTGCGGTCGGGCTGCAGACGTCCCACGGGCGCAACGACGGTGGCGGGCAGCAGCGCGCCGGTTGGGCACGCTTGGACGCACTCGCCGCAGGCGACGCAGGTGCTGTCGCCCATCGGGTCGTCGAAATCGAAGACGATCTTCGCGTGCGGGCCGCGCCAAGCCATGCCGATGACGTCGTTGACCTGCACCTCGCGGCAGGCGCGGACGCAGAGCGTGCAGTTGATGCAGGCGTCGAGATTGACCGCCATCGCCGGGTGCGACGGATCTGGATCGGGCGTCGTACCGGGTGCGAAGCGGCTTTCGCTCACGCCGACGCGGTCGGCCCAGGTCCAGAACTTGGAACCGGGGTCGTGTGCCTTGCCGCGTGGCGGCTGGTCGGCGGCGAGGAGTTCGAACACCATGCGGCGTGCGCCCTCGGCACGCGCGCTCGCGGTCTTCACGACCATGCCGGGCGTCGGTTTCCGGATGCACGAGGCGGCGAGCACGCGCTCGCCCTCGATCTCGACCATGCAGGCCCGGCAGTTGCCGTCGGCGCGATAGCCGGGCTCGGGGGCGTAGCAGAGATGCGGTATCTCCACGCCCTCACGCTGTGCGACCTGCCAGACGGACTCCCCCGGTGCCGCCGTCACGTCGCGGCCGTCGAGCGAAAAGATTATGGAATCCATTGCCTTACCGTTTCCGGTATCTGCCCGTGCACAGGGTAGAAGCCGCCGGGCGATGGGTCAATCCGGCGGCTATCGCCCTCAGGCGAAGGGAACCCAGGCTTTCTGGACGGCCGGGCGCGCTGCGACAGCATCGTGCCAGCGCCTGACGTTGGGATAGGTGTCGAGACCGATGTCATCGACGCCGTGCAGGTGGACGTCGGGATAGATCGAGATGTCGGCGACCGTGTAGGCATCGCCCGCGAAGAAGGCGTTCTCGCCGAGATGCTTGTCGAAGGTCTGGAGCATGTCGCGGATGATGGCGTCGTAATGCGTCTTCGCCTTCGGCACGTCCTCGGGATTGCGCTTCCAGAAGAAGCCATATTGCTGGGCGAGCGTGGTCCAGGTGGCGCTGCCGTAGAACAGCCACTGGTCGACCTTCACGCGTTTGGCTGCATCGGTCGGGTAGAGGCCGTTGCCTGCCTTCTCGGCGGCGTATTTCAGGATCGCGCCGGACTCGCAGAGCGTGATGCGCGCGCCACCCGGCCCGTCGGTGTCGACGAGCGCGGGAATCTTGTGGCCCGGGCTGAGCTTGAGGAATTCGAGTTCGAACTGCTTCTTCTCGCGGATGTTGACCGGCTTGAGATCGAACGGCAGGCCGGATTCCTCCATCGCCTGACGGGCCTTGTAGCCGTTGTCGGTCATCCAGGTGTAAAGCTCGATCATCGTGTCCTCCCTTATCCCCGGTGTTCGTTTTGCTTTGGCTGGGCGGCACTCTAGCGCCGCCGGTTCCGAGTGAACAGCGTTCGCCTAGTCCGCCGCGTCGGGGAAATGGCGGAAGACGGAGAGGAGGCCGTTCGGCGCCGCCTGGCCGAGGCCGCAGATCGACGCGTCCATCATCGCGCGGCTCAGCTCCTCGAGGAGCGGCCGGTCCCAGCGTGGAGCCTCCATGAGCGCGACCGCCTTCTCGCAGCCGGCGCGGCAGGGCGTGCACTGGCCGCAGGATTCGTCCTCGAAGAAGCGCATCAGGTTGAGCGCCGCCGCGGTCACGCTGTCCTTGTCGGACAGGATCACCACCGCTGCCGATCCGATCAGGCAGCCGTATTTCTCCAGCGTGCCGAAGTCGAGCGGGATGTCGTCCATCGACGCGGGCAGGATGCCGCCGGATGCGCCGCCGGGGAGGTAGGCCATGAAGCTGTGCCCTTCCGCCATGCCGCCGCAATACTCGTCGATCAGCTCGCGGACGGTGATGCCGGCCTCGGCGACCTTGACGCCCGGGCTCTTCACCCGTCCGGACACCGAGAAGGTGCGAATGCCCTTGCGGCCGTTGCGGCCGTGGCCCGCGAACCATTCGGGCCCCTTCTCCAGGATGTCGCGCACCCAGAACAGCGTCTCGACGTTGTTGATCAGCGTCGGACGGCCGAACAGCCCGACCTCGGCCGCGAAGGGCGGCTTGTGGCGCGGGAGGCCTCGCTTGCCCTCGATGCTCTCGAGCATCGCGGACTCCTCGCCGCAGATGTAGGCGCCGGCGCCGCGGCGGAGATGCACGCGTCCCGGCTCGACGAGGCCGGCGGCCTCGGCCGCGGCGATGGCGTCGGCGAGGATCGCGCGCGCCGCGGGATATT
>JAYOEF010000021.1:0-29665 GCA_038106605.1 Alphaproteobacteria bacterium | reverse complement strand
GGCGGCAACTTCGCGCTCAGCGACGAGCACACGAAGCGCGTCGTCTCGATGATTCGCGAAGCGACCGACAAGCCGCTGTGGGCCAAGCTGTCGCCCAACGCCGGCGACATCGTCTCGATCGCGCTCGCGGCCGAGGAAGCCGGTGCCGATGCGCTCGTAATCGCGAACACGTTCCTGTCGCTCAAGATCCGCACCGACAATTTCCGCCCGGCCCTCGGCAACAAGTTCGGCGGCCTCGTCTCGCCGGCGCTCAAGCCGATCGTGCTCCGCATGGTCTACCAGGTTGCGAAAGAGGTGAAGATCCCGATCATCGGCATCGGCGGCGTCACCAGCGCGGAGGACGTGGTCGAGTACATGCTCGCCGGTGCGTCGGCGGTCGGCGTCGGATACGCCGCATTCCGCAACCCGACAGCGCTGACCACGATCATCGACGACCTCGCGGACTGGTGCGACGAGCGGGGCATCGAACGGGTCTCCGACCTGATCGGTGCGGTAAAGGACGACGACATGGAAATGGATACGCTGGAGGCCGCTTCCCACGGCGTCTGATCCGCAATGACGACCTCGATCATGTCGCTCCTCAGCGCCGCGGCGCTGAAGGAGCACACCGCAAACGGAACCTGGGGCGACGAGACGATCTACGGCATCGTCCGCCGCCATGCGGGCGAGCGTCCCGATTCCATTGCCGTGCGCGACAGCTGGCGCGCGTTCACGTGGCGCATGTTGGCGGATGCAATCGACGCGTTCGCCGCCGACCTCCGCGGGCGGGGCGTCAGGCGCGGCCAGCGTATCCTCGTCTGGGCCCCCAACCGAATCGAGACCATCGTCGCGCTGATCGCCGCATCACGGAACGGCTTCGTCTGCTGCCCGTCGCCGCACCGCAACCACACGGTCGAGGAGATCGTCGACCTGGCGGAACGCGCCTCCTGCGCCGCCTTCGTCTATCAGACGGGCTTCGGCTCGGATGCGGACAGGAACGACATCCGCGCACCGACCCGCGTACTCCCGTCGCTCCGCCATTTCTACGAGCTTGCGCCGCTTGGCCCCGACTGCGCGGACAAGGCGCCGTTCGACGGCCTCCTCGAGCACCCGGTCGATCTTGCGGGAAAGCCCGTGTCGGATCCCAACTGCGTCACCTACCTCGCCTTCACGTCGGGCTCGACCGGCAAGCCCAAGGGCGTGATGCACAGCGACAACACGCAGCTCGTCTCCGCCCATGGCATCGCGAACGCCTGGAGTTTGGGCTCCGACACGGTGACGCTGTCGCTCAGCCCCTTCGCCCACAATCTCGGCTGCGGCACGCTCTGGACCTCGATCGTCGCCGGCGGCACGTTCGTCCTGCATGACTGGGCGCGCGGCGAAAGCCTGCTTGACCGGCTGATCGAGACAAAGACCGACTATCTGGTCGGCGTGCCGACGCACGCGATGGACCTCCTCGCCGAGCTCAAGAGCCGCGGCATCGCGAAGTTCGACCAGCTCCTCGGCTTCCGCGTCTCCGCCGCCGCCTGCCCCGAGCACGTCGCGGCCGAGCTTCTCGATCACGGCATCCTGCCCCAGAAGGGCTACGGCATGACCGAGACCAACGGCCACCAGTACACGCTTCCGGGCGATACGCGGGCGCACATCGTCGAGACCTCGGGCATCTGCTGCCCGGGCTACGAGATCAGGATATTCGATCCGGACGATTCCGACGTCGAGTTGCCACGCGGGCAGGTCGGCCAGGTCGCCGGCAAGGGCGGCGCGCTCATGCTCGGCTATTTCGACGACCAGACCGCGACGGAAAACGCGCTCAATTCCGATGGTTGGTTCATGACCGGAGATCTCGGCGTCCTCGACGACGAAGGCTATCTCCGGATCACGGGTCGCAAGAAGGAAGTCATCATCCGCGGCGGGCACAATATCAGCCCGCAGCTTATCGAGGAGATCGCGCTGCGACACGACGCGATCGAGTTCGCCGCTGCGTTGCCCGTGCCGCACGACCGGCTCGGCGAGCAGGCGTGCCTCGTCGTTTCGCTGGTCCCGGGCCGGTCGGCCTCCGCTGCCGAGGTCCTCGACCACCTCGCCGCCGAGGGCCTGTCGCGCTACGACATGCCGGAATTCTGGATCCGCCTCGACCGTATGCCGCTGATGCCGAACGGCAAGGTACAGCGCATGGAGCTCGTCCGCCGCATCCGCACCGGCGAGGCGACGCCGGAGCCCGTGACCCGCAAAGAGACGGCCTGAAGGAGAGAACCATGCGCGCAGTCGTCCTCGACGAATACGGTTCGCTCGACAACGCGTCTCTCCGGGAGGTGCCGGATCCCGTGCCGGGACCGGAGCAGATCCTCATCGAGGTCCACGCGACCTGCACGAACTACGTCGACCTCGTGCTCATGAGCGGCAAGTACCAGTTCAAGCCGGAGCTGCCGTTCGTGCCGGGTAAGGGGCCGGCCGGCGTCGTCCGCGCGGTCGGCGAGAAGGTCACGGGCTTCAAACCGGGCGACCGGGTCCTCGCGATGGCGGAGCTCGGCGGCTACGCAGAACTCGCGCTCATCCATGTCAACAACTGCTACCGCATTCCCGACCGCATGTCGTTCGTCGATGCCGCGTCGATGGCGCTCGTGTACGACACGGCTTGGTTCGCGCTCCGCGAGCGCGGCCGTTTCCAGCCGGGCGACAGGGTGCTGGTGCTCGGCGCGTCGGGCGGCGTGGGCCTCGCCGCCATCCAGCTCGTCAAGGCGCTCGGCGGCATGGCGCTCGCCGGCATCTCGAACCTCCACAAGGCCGACCTCGTGCAGCAGGCGGGCGCCGACGCGATCGTCGATCTCGGCCGCAGCAATCTCCGGGAATCGCTCCGCGAGCAGGTCATGGCGGCGACGGACGGGCACGGTGCGGACGTCATCATCGACCCCCTCGGCGACGAGATCTTCGAGGCCGCGATCCGTGCCGCCGCGTGGTGCGGACGCGTGGTCGTGATCGGCTTCGCGGCGGGCGGCATCCCGTCGCTCCGCACCAACTATCTCCTCGTGAAGAACATCGACGTCGGCGGGCTGCAGATCAGCGACTACCGCCGCCGCCGCCCGGACCTCACCGCGAAGTGCTTCGCCGAGATCTTCTCGCTGTATGAGGCGGGAAAGATCCGGCCGCTGCCGACGACGGTGCGCCCCATCGAGGAGTTCGCGGCAGCGCTGCGTTCGATCGAGGACCGCAGCGCCCGCGGCCGCATCGTGCTGACCCAGCACCGGGACTAGATCACGGATCGCTCCAGTAGCTGTCCCTCAGACGTTCGCCGATATCGCAGCCGCGCTGGTAGGTAAAGCCGTCCGGCGCCGGGCGAACCCGGGCCGAGGCGGCGAGCGCCGCGCGCATCAGGAACGGCCTTTCCTCCGGCATCATCCCGGCGATTTCCAGCACCAGCTTCTTCCGGATGGCGCGGGCGAAATCCTCGAAGCTCTTCGCGACCACGAGGAACGCGCCCGGCCCGCCGATGACGCAGCCCCGGTAATATTCGTCGAGGTCCTCGATGTTGTAGCGGCTGCCCGGCCCGCCATGGTCGTTGACGATCGGCAGGCCGTTGATCGTGATGCGCTGCGCCATGACCTTGTCGCGGACATCGTCGACGAAACCACCATAATTGTTGGGCCCGTCGCCCGCGACGTCGATCACCGTGCGGGTACCCTCGATGTCGTTGGTGCGGATCATCTCGGCGCCGAGTTCGAGCGCGTCGCTGATCGAGGTCCGCCGCCCGAAGGTGAGATCCGAACCGAGCAGCCGGTCAGCGAAGGCCGCCGCCGACTTCGCATCGCTGACGATCTGCCAGTCGATCACCACCCGGTTGAAGTCGCGGCTCGAATAGTCGATGTAGGCGACCGCTATTCGCCGCAGCACGCCCGACGCGATGGCGTTGATGACCTCAGGGCTCCGGAACGCGTCGGCGACGCCCTGGCGCTGGAGCAGCGCTTCCTCCCGGTCGATGCTTTGCGACACGTCGGTCGCAATCACGAGTTCGAGGTCGACATAGTCCTTCGCGTACCCCAATCGGGGAAGCGACAGCACGGCGATGAGGGCCGCCAGGCCAAGAATTCGCGAGAAGACAGACGGCATGTGCGCAACGTCCCGCTGCAGCGATCCGGCGGGGTCTACGGCGAACGCCCCCCGAATCTGCCGAAAAGTCTAATCCCGCCGGTGGCCATACGGCAATCCGCGCCGCGATCCCGGATATGCGCCGTTTGCGATGCACCTCCACCGCGCTTAATCTCGGGATCGAAACCCGGAGGCCCGACATGGACGACGCACGCACCGCCCCCGACGCCGGTCAGATCGCCCGCGAGGACGCGTTCGCGGCCCGCATCGGCGGGCGCGGCATCGCACCGCTCTGGGTCGGACGCCGCGGCGTCGACCTGACCCGCCCGCGCTCGCCCGCGGTCGCCGCCAACTGGCCCTACGCCGAGATGCGACCAGACTTGATGGAAGCGGGCGCGCTGGTCGCCGCCGAGGACGCCTTCCGCCGCGTCCTGGTCCTCGAGAACCCGGCCTTCCCCGGCGAGATGCGGGTCACCAACACGCTCTATGCCGGGCTCCAGCTCGTCCTTCCGGGGGAGATCGCCCCCTGCCACCGCCACAGCCAGACCGCGCTCCGCTTCGTCGTCGAGGCGGGAAGCGCCTACACTTCGGTCGACGGAGAGCGCACCCGGCTTCATCCCGGCGACTTCGTGGTGACGCCGCAGTGGAGCTGGCACGATCACGGCAACGACGGCAGCGAGGGAACGGGCCCCGTGATGTGGCTCGACGTCCTCGACACGCCGCTCGTCGGCTTCCTCGACACCGTCTTCCGCGAGAACTATGCCGAGCCGATCCATCCCGTGACCCGGCCGGAGGGAACGGGCCCCGCCCTGTACGGCAGCAACATGCTGCCGTTCGGCTACGAACGAGCGGCGGGCCCCTCCCCGGTCTTCAGCTATCCCTATGCGGCAAGCCGCCCGGCGCTCGCGGCGCTCGCGGAGGCGGGCGCACCCGATGCCTGCCATGGGTTCAGGATGGAGTATGCCAATCCCGCGACCGGCGGCGCGGCGACGCAGACCATGGGCGCATTCCTCCAGCTCCTGCCCGCGGGGTTCGCGGGGCGCCCCTACCGGTCGACCGACGGCGCGGTGTTCTGCGCGGCAGAAGGCAGCGGCGCAGTCCATGTCGACGGCCGCCGGATCTCCTGGACGAAGGGCGACGTCTTCGCCGTCCCCGGCTGGCACGAATACAGGCTCGACGCGGAGACGGAAGCGGTGCTGTTCAGCGCCACCGACCGGCCGGCGCAGCAGGCCTTCGGCCTCTGGCGCGAAGTGCGCGGATAGGACGGGCCGTCCCGCCTGTCATGAAACCGTCGCCGAGCCGTCATACGCTGCGTCGGATCATGTCGCTCCTGCCTGCCGCCGGGCACGCATTCACACACCGGTCCCGACCGTCGAATGGCTGACCCCCGAACCGCCGACGCCCCGCGCTACGCCATCTATTTCGCCCCGCCGGAGGATTCGGCACTGCACCGCATCGGTTCCAGCTGGCTCGGGTACGATGCAGCCGCGGGCAAGGACAGGTCGCCCGATCTGCCGGCGGAAATCGCCAGAGAGGACTGGCGGGCGGCCACGCGCGAGCCGCGCCCCTATGGCCTCCATGCCACGCTCAAGGCGCCCTTCAAGCTCGCGCCTGAAAAGAGCGAATCCGGCCTTATCGCAAAGCTTTCAGTATTCGCAACCGGGCGGAAACCGGTCGTTCTGCCTCCGCCACGGCTGTCGCGAATCGGGCGCTTCCTCGCGCTGATCCCCTACGGCGCCTGTCCCGAACTTTCGGCGCTCGCCGGCGACTGCGTGACGATGTTCGATGAGTTCCGGGCACCCCCGTCCGAGGCGGAACTCGCACGACGGCGGGCGGCGGGCCTGACGCCCCGTCAGGAAGAGATGCTCTGCCGCTGGGGCTATCCCTACGTTCTTGACGAATTTCGCTTTCACATGACGCTCTTGGGTCCGCTCGCCGATCCGGAGGCGGGGCGGTTCGCTAAGGAGCTCGAAATCCGTTTCAGGTCCGTACTTTCCGAGCCTTTACGGGTCGGTGCGCTCAGCCTGTTCGTCCAGCCGTCTAAGGAAGGTCGGTTCCGCATCCTCCGGCGTTTCGTCCTGGGCGGCGCCTGACGCCGCGTCGTCCTGGGCGGCGCCTGACGCCGCGTCGTCCTGGGCGGCGCCTGACGCCGTGTCGTCTTGGGCGGCCTCTGACGCCGCGTCGTCCTGGGTGGCCTCTGACACCCCCTCCGGAGCGCCGCGGGCTGCCTGCCTCTGCTGGCGGTTCCACAGTGCTGCATAGGCACCGTCCCGGGCGAGAAGCTCGGCATGCGAGCCGCGCTCGACCACCTCCCCGCCCGCGATGAACAGGATCGCGTCGGCGTCGATCACGGTCGACAGCCGGTGGGCGATCACCAGCGTCGTCGAGCCGCGCGACACCGTCCTCAGGCTCTCCTGGATCGCCTGCTCGGTATGGCTGTCGAGCGCCGACGTCGCTTCGTCGAACAGGAATATCCGCGGCCGCTTGAGCACCGCGCGTGCAATCGCGACTCGCTGCTTCTCGCCGCCGGACAGCTTGAGCCCGCGCTCGCCGACGACCGTCTCGTACCCGTCCGGCAGCCCGGAGATGAAATCATGGATCTGCGCGAGCCGTGCCGCGGCGACGATCTCTTCCTCAGCGGCTCCGGGCCATCCGAAGGCGATGTTCTCGCGGATCGACTCGTTGAACAGCACAGTGTCCTGCGGCACGACGCCGATGGCGGCGCGGAGGGAGGCCTGCGTCAGCGACCGGATATCGCGCCCGTCGATGCGCACCGTCCCCTCCGTCGGGTCGTAGAAACGGAACAGCATCCTGCCGACCGTCGTCTTGCCCCCTCCCGACGGCCCGACGAGCGCGACCTTGCGCCCGGCCGGCACGCGAAAGGACACGGACTTCAGGACCGGACGCCTGGGATCGTAGGCGAACGATACGTCCTCGAAGGCGATCTCGCCCGGCCCCACCGGGAGGTCGGAGGCACCGGGCGCGTCGACCACCTCCGGCTTCTCCTCGAAGATGTGCATCATCTGCTCGAGGTCGATCAGCGCCTGCTTGATCGAGCGGTAGAGGTTCCCGAGCCGCTCCAGCGGCCGTACCAGCTGGAGGAGGTAGGTATTCACGAGAACGAAGGCGCCGACGGTCATCGTCCCGGCCGCAACCTCGCCGCCGGCAAGGACGACGATGGAGACGAGCCCGGCGCCGAGGACCGACATCTGGCCGATGCCCATCAGGCTCCGGAACATCAGGGAGCGCACGGTGAGACGCTCGACCTCCGTAAGTTCGACGTCGTAGCGGCGCGAGACGTAGTCCTCGTTGCCGAAATACTTCACCGTCTCGTAATTGATCAGGCTGTCGATCGCCTTGCCGTGTGCTTCCGCCGCCTTGATCACCGCAGGCCGCTGGAAGCGGCGCAGCATCTCCGAACCGAAGACGACCGCGGTCAGGAACAGCGTGAGCGTCACCACCATGATTGCGGCGAAATGGAGCTCGAACATGCCGAGGAGAACCGCGGTAATGACGAGGATCTCTGCGAACAGCGGCGCGATGACGAACACCACCTCGAACAGCAGATCGGCGATCGCCTCGAGCCCGCGCTCCTGGACGCGGCTCAGCATCCCGGTGCGCCGCGACAGGTGATAGCGGAGCGACAGCGTGTGCAGGTGATCGAACACCGCGAGCCCGACGCGGCGGCGGACGCGCTGCTCCAGCGGCCCGAACAGGATCCAGCGCAGTTCGTTGAGCGCGCGCGAGAACCAGTGGACGAGACCGTAGGCGAGCAGGAGAGCGACTGGAGCGGCGACGAGGGGCGACGTCCCTTGCGGCGTCAGATCGTCGACCGCGCGACTGAACAGCACTGGCACCAGACCGTTGAGGACGGCAGTCAGGATGAGGACGCCCGCGGACAGGACGACGCGCCCGCGCATCGCGAAATCGTCGCGCGGCCACAGGTAAGGCAGCACGGCGCGGATCGCCCGAAGATCGGCGGCATGCCCAGCCCGGATATCGGGCGCGTAGGACGGCAGGAAGCGCGACATCAGCGGCAGGCGCCGGGGGAGCGGAACCGGATCATTGATGATTTATATATGATTCCCGTGGCCGGAGCCTTCCCGCTATGATCCCGCCAGGGACGAAACGGAAAGGTATCAAAATGAAGGACAAGGCATTTCTCCGGAGCCTGCTGGAGTACAACGGCTGGGCGAACGCGGAACTGTACAAGAAGGTCTTCGATCTGCCGCCGGAAGAAGTGACGAAGAAGCGCAAGACGCTCCTCGAATCGATCCATCTCAGCCTCAACCATCTGCTCGCGGTCGATCGCATGTGGATCGCGCACATGCAGAAGCGCCCGCACGGTATCCAGGTGCTGCGTGCGAATCTGTACGACGACATGGACGAGCTCTGGGCGGCCCGCCAGGAGCAGGACCGGTCGATGGTCGATTATCTCGAGGCTCTTTCCGCAGAAGAGCTTGAAGAGGTCGTGGACTACGAACTGCTCGGCGGCAACAAGGGGTCGATGTCCCGTGCGATGTGCTTCGCCCACATCATCACCCATGGCAGCTATCACCGCGGCTGGATCGCCGACATGTTCGGTCAGGCGGAGGCGCTCCCCGTGACGCAGGACATCCCGGTGTACGAGCGCGCGGTCCGCACGCTCGGCCTGCCCGCCCTGCCCTAGGGCCCGGGCGGCCGACAGGCGAACAGCGAAGCGGAGAGACGAAGGTGGGGACTCCCAGGATTGCGATCGTCGGCGGCGGGCTCGGCGGGCTCGCCGCCGCCGCTGCCCTGCGCCAGCGCGGCATCGAGGCGGAGGTCTACGAGCGGACGGGCGAGTTGAGCGAGATCGGCGCCGGCATCAATCTCAGTCCCAACGCGCTCAAGGCGTTCCGGTCGCTCGGCATCGAAAAGCAGGCGATCGACATCGGCTTCGAAGCCGAGGACCAGGTGATCCGGAGCTACCGTTCCGGGCGTGTGCTCGCCCGCCAGAAGCGGAGCGGCGACATCGTCGAACGTTTTGGCGCCGTCTTCCTCTGCATCCATCGCGCCGACCTGCTCGCGATCCTCGCAGACGCCCTGCCCGAAAGCGCAATCCATCTCAGTGCCGCCTGCACCGGAGCCGAGAACACGGCGAACGGCGCGGCGGTACGCTTCGCCGACGGCCGGACCGTGGAAGCCGATCTCGTGATCGGCGCCGACGGCATCCACTCCGCGGTACGCGACAGCCTGTTCGGCGCCGCGAAGCCACGCTTTACCGGCTGCATATGCTGGCGCGGCCTGGTGCCGGCCGAGGTGGTCGCCGACACGCCGTACGGGCGCGAGATGACGGCTTGGTGGGGGCCGCACGGACATATCGTCCACTACCCCGTGCGCCGGGGCGAACTCGTGAACTTCGTCGCCCACGTGAACAGCGACGCCTGGACCGACGAATCCTGGACCTACGAATGCGACGGCTCCGAGATGATGGAGGTCTACAAACGGTGGAACCCCCATCTGCTGCGGCTGATCCGGGCGAGCGAGCGCTACTACAAGTGGGCGCTCTACGACCGCGATCCGCTGGAGCGCTGGGTCAACGGCCGCGTCGCGCTCTTGGGCGATTCCGCCCACCCGATGCTGCCCTATCTCGGCCAGGGAGCCTGCATGGCGATGGAGGATGCATGCATCCTCGCCGAAGCGATCGCCCGGCACCGGGACGATCTCGACGCGGCACTTGGCGACTACGAACGGCTCCGGATCGCGCGCGCCACCCGGGCGCAGCTCGGATCGCGCTATCGGGCGCAGCAGAACCATCTCTCCTCGCCCTGGGCCCGGTTCAAGCGCGATTTCAAGATGGCCTACAACAACCGCTTCGGCCGCGACCGCTCGCCCAACCAGGCGGAATGGCTCTACGATTACGACGTCGCGGCGGAAACCGGTTATTCGACCTGACCGGCGCCCGGCCTTCCGCAGCGGGGCGTTGTAATCCGCGGGCGCCGGTGTAAAACCGCTCGCCATGCTGCGCATCGAGAACCTCACCTACCGGATCGGCAAGCGCGTCCTGTTCGACCATGCCGACGTCGCGATCAACGGCGGCCACCGGGTCGGCTTCGTCGGCCGCAACGGCACCGGCAAGACGACGCTGCTGCGCCTGATCACCGGGCAGATCGACCCCGACGACGGCACGATCGAAATGCCGCCCCGCTGGCGCGTCGGCGTGACCCGCCAGGAAGCGCCATCCGGCAGCAGCACGCTGGTGGAGGCGGTGCTCGCCGCCGACCGAGAACTCCAGAGCCTGCAGCAGGAGGCGGAGACCGCGGCCGATCCCATGCGCATCGCCGAGATCCACGAACGGCTCCGCGAGAAAGGCGCGGCCGGCGCTCCGGCACGCGCGGCGCGCATCCTCGCCGGTCTCGGCTTCGACGACGCGGCACAGAACCGCCCGCTCGACGAGTTCTCGGGCGGCTGGCGCATGCGCGTGATGCTCGCCTCGCTGCTGTTCACGCAGCCCGACCTCCTGCTCCTCGACGAGCCGACCAACCATCTCGACCTCGAGGCGACGCTCTGGCTCGAGGACTATCTCCGGCGCTACGACGGCACGGTCCTGATCGTCAGCCACGACCGCGACATCCTCAACCGCGTGGCGCAGGAGATCCTGCACCTGGAGCACGGCAAGCTCACGCTCTACCAGGGCGGATACGACCGGTTCGAGCGCACGCGCCGGATGAAGCTCGAGCTCGACGAGAAGCTCCGCGTCCGTCAGGAGGCGCAGCGCGCGCATATCCAGTCCTTTGTCGACCGCTTCCGCTACAAGGCGTCGAAGGCGCGCCAGGCGCAGTCGCGCATCAAGATGCTGGAACGCATGGAACCGATCGCGGAGCACCGCGACGAAGCGTCGATCGCCTTCTCCTTTCCCGATCCCGAGCCGCTCGCCCCGCCTCTGTTCGGCGCGCAGGGCGTCACCATCGGCTACGATGGCAAACCCGTCCTGAGCCGCGTCTCGCTCCGCCTCGACGAGGACGACCGCGTGGCGCTCCTCGGCGCGAACGGCAACGGCAAGTCGACCCTGATCCGCCTCTTCGCCGGCCGCATGGAGCCCATGGCGGGCGTCGTCAGCGCGGCGAACAAGATGCGCGTCGGCTATTTCGCCCAGCACCAGGCGGACGAACTCGACCTCGACGCGACGCCGATCGAGGAAATGGCCCGGCGCCGGCCGAAGGACACGCCCGAGCAGGTCCGGAGCCAGCTCGCCCGGTTCGGCTTCACCCAGGAGCGCGCCGAGACCACGGTCGTCAACCTTTCGGGCGGCGAGAAGGCGCGCCTCCTGTTCGCGTTGATGACGAGCGACGCGCCGCACGTCCTTCTCCTCGACGAACCGACCAACCATCTCGACATCGATTCCCGGCAGGCCCTCGTGCAGGCGATCAACGCCTTTTCGGGGGCGGTCGTCATCGTCAGCCACGACCCGCATGTGATCGAGCTCACCGCCGACCGGCTGTGGCTCGTTGCCGACGGCACGGTGCGCCAGTTCGACGGCGACATGGCGGAGTACCGCGCGCTGCTTTCAGCCGGCAGCGAGAAGAAAGCCGCGGGTGACGGTACCGCGCGCGAGACCGACAGCCGGAAGGACCAGCGGCGCGAAGCAGCGGCGAAGCGCCAGGCGCTGGCGCCGCTCCGGCGCGAACTGCAGGAGGCGGAGCGCGCCGTCGAGAAGCTCGCCGCGCAGAAGGCGAAGATCGAGGCGGCGATGGCGAATCCCGCGCTCTACACCGGCGACAACGCAAAGCTCGTCGCTCTGCAGAAGGATCTCGGGGAGACGGCCAAGGTGCTATCGGAGGCCGAGGACCGGTGGCTCGAACTCCAGGAACGCTGGGACGCCGCGGAGAGCGCCGAAGGCTGACCCATGCAGAGGGCGCAGGGGCCGCTTACTCCGCCCTCCGTCGCGAGCCCCGGCAATTCATGCTAATCAGGACCGACAGGGTCACTCCAGCATGGGATGAACAAAATGATCGATCTGTATGCCGCGCCGACATCGAACGGGCTGCGCGCGAGGGTCATGGCCGAGGAATGCGGCGTCGACTATACGCTCCACGCCCTCGACCTCGCCAAGGGCGAGCACAGGAGCGCCGAATACCTGAAGATCAATCCCGCGGGGCTGATCCCGGCGATGATCGACAGCGACGGTCCTGGCGGCAAGCCGGTGACGCTCAACCAGTCGATGGCGATCATGATCTATCTCGCGGAGAAGACCGGAAAGTTCTTTCCGCCGTCGCAGAAGGACGACCCGATGTTCTGGCAGGGGCTGATGAACGTCGCGACCGACATGAGCGCAGCGCTCGCGAGCGTCTTCACGATCGCGCGCGGGCCCGAGCCGCACAAGCCCTCCATGGAGCTGTTCGGCAAGCGCTATCTCGATCTCCTCAAGATCTGGGACAGGGATCTGTCGAAGACCCGCTACTGCGCCGGCGACGAGATCTCGCTCACCGACTTCGCGTTCTATCCCGTCATGCTTCGCTGTAAGGCCGTCGTGCCGCAGTACGCCGAGGGCTGCCCGAACGTCGACCGCTGGTACGACGAGGTCGGCGCCCGCCCGGGCGTCAAGAAGGGCGTCACGTTCAGCTGATCCCGCAACCGCCGACAGGAAGGCAACAATGAAAATCGCGGTCCCCGACCTGATCTCCAACTCCTACTTTCCAGCCCCGGCGGCGGTCGAGCTCGGCTTCTTCGAGGCGGAAGGCCTCGATATGAGCTACGAGCTGATCTTCCCCGTCGACGACGCGAACAAGGCGCTGCGCGACGGCAAGGTCGACTTCGTCGGCGGCTCGGCCCATTCGACGCTCGCCGCCTTCCCCGAATGGAAAGGCGCCAAAATCGTCTGCTCGCTGTCGCAGGGCATGTACTGGTTCCTCGTCGCACGAAAGGACCTCAACATCGCGCGCGGCGACGCCAAGGCGCTGAAGGGCCTCAGCATCGGCGCCGCGCCATGGGTCGAGCTCGGTCTCCGGAGGCTGCTCCGCGAGGAAGGCGTCGATCCCGATAAGGACGTGAAGATCGCGCCGGTTCCGGGCACCATCGCCCCCGGCGTGTCTTTCGGCGTCACGGCCGCGAAGGCGCTGGAGGAAGGCCGTATCGATGCGTTCTGGGCGAACGGGATGGGCGCCGAGGTCGCGGTGACCCGCGGCGTCGGCACCATCGTTCTCGACCCGCGCCGGGGCGTGGGGCCGAAGCCGTCTTTCAGCTACACGCAGCCGACGTTCGTCACTACCGATGCGCTGATCGAAAGCAACCCGGAGGCGGTCGCCGCCGCCGTGCGCGCCATCGTCAACGTCCAGAAAGCGCTCAAGAAGGACATCGGCCTTGCCACCGAAGTCGGGCGCAAGAGCTTCCCGGAAGCCGAGACGAAGCTGATCGCGCAGGTCGTGGAGCGCGACCTGCCGTTCTACGATGCGTCGGTCAGCCGCGAGTTCGTCGCCGGGATGAACGCCTTCTCGCGCGATATGGGGCTTATGAAGGGCGACCCGTCCTACGAGGACATCGTCGCGACGCAGTTCAGCGGTCTGTGGACGGCCTGAGTTAGCCGACGATCTCGACCGGATCGATGCGCCAGCGCTCGAGGATGGCCTTGAGCGCTTCCGGCGGGGACGGCTTCGCGTAGAGATATCCCTGCCCCGAATCGCAGGCGAGCAGCGCGAGCAGATCGTGCTCTCCGGCCGTTTCCACGCCTTCGGCGACGATGGACATGCCGAGCGATTTACCAAGCACGGTGATCGCCTGAAGGATCTTCCGCTTGTTGGGAAGCTGGTCCGCCTTGTCGACGAACGACCGGTCGATCTTGATGGTGTCGAACGGTAGTTCCGCGAGATAGGACAGCGACGAATGGCCGGTGCCGAAATCGTCGAGCGCGCTCCGGATCCCGGCATCGCGGAATTCCTCGAGCATGTGCCGAGCCGCCTGAATGTCCTTCATCATCTGGGTCTCAGTGACCTCGACCTTGAGGAACTCGGGCGGGACTCCCCGCTCTTTCAGCAAGTCGACGACGGTGCCGACGAGACCGGTGGTCTCGAGGTTCCGGGCCGAGAGATTGACGCTGATATAGAACGGGCGGCCATGGGAGTAATTCTTCGCCCAGCCTGCGGCAGTGTCGGCTGCCTGGCTGACGAGACGCTCGGTCAACGGAACGATCAGGCCGCTTTCCTCCGCGACCGGGATGAAATCCGCGGGAGACACGAAACCGCGCTCCGGGTCCTGCCAGCGGGCCAGCGCTTCGAAGCCTTCGAGCCCGCCGTCCTTGAGATTGACGATCGGCTGGTAGGCGAGGCGGATGTCGCCGCGCTCGATCGCGCCGCGCAAATCCTGCTCGATGTCGAGACGGCGTGCCGCGGTCTTCTGCATGTTCTCGTCGAACAGGGTGATCGTGCCTTTGCCGGCGCGTTTCGCGCGATTAAGCGCGATCAGCGCCTCGGTAACCATGTCGTTGCCGGAGCGGTGGCGCGGCGTGCTGACCACGACACCGATGCCAGCGGTGAGCGTGATTGTGCGATCCTCGCCCTCTATCTTCCGGCCGACCATCTCCTGAATACGCTGTCCGATGCGGAGCGCGTTCGAAGGATCCTCGATCCGATCCAGAAAGACCGCGAACTCGTCGCCGCCGAAGCTCGCCACGACATCGGTCGGGCGCAGCGTATTGACGAGGCGGTCCGCGACGGTCTTGAGCACCATGTCGCCGAACTGCTCGCCGTAACCCTCGTTGATCATGCCGACGCCGTCGATGTTGACGACGAACAGCGCACAGATCCGGCCCGGTTCGTTACGGAGGCGCGACAGCGTACGATCGATGCGTTCCGTCAGCGGGCTGCGGTTGGGAAGGCCGGTGAGCTGATCGATCGCGCGGCGGTGAGTGATGTCGGTCATCGACCCGGCGATGCGACGCGCCTCGCCGTTCGCGGTCCGCGCCGCCATGCCGCGCACGAGCACCCAGCGATAGGTGCCGTTCTCGTGGCGCACGCGATGCTCCGAGACGAACTTCAACGTTATGCCGTCGAGCGCCGCGTGCATGTCCTTCAGGACGGTCTGGCGGTCTTCGACGTAAATCCGGTCGAACCATTCCTCCGACGTCATCTCGCCGTCGCCGTCGTGCAGTCCGATGATGCGGCGCCAGCGGTCCGACTGGTAGATCCGGTCGGACTGCAGATCCCAGTCCCAGATGCCGTCGTTCGAACCCGAGATGGCCAGCGCGAGCCGTTCTTCGGACTTGCGCTTGGCATCGTTCGCGAACTTCCGGTCGAGCTGCGTATTGATGCGGGCGAGCGCGACGGGCAGGTGGAGCGGTTTGGTGACGTAATCGTTGGCCTGGCCTTCGAGCGACCGGGCGATGTTCTCGCTGCTGTCGCTCGCGGTCGCCATGATGACGGGAAGCTGGCCGGAACTCAGCTTCTTTCGGATCCGCGACAACGTTTCGAAGCCGTCCATCTCGGGCATCATGATGTCGAGAATGACGAGATCGAACTCGGATTCTTCGATCCGCCTGAGAGCGTCGGCACCGGCGGAGACCGTCTCGACCGTGTAGCCGTTCTGCGTGAGGTCGTGGGAAATCAGCGTGCGGTTGAGCTTTTCGTCGTCGACGACGAGCACGCGGCCGCGGCAGCCGGTCCCCGGGCCTGAGGCGGGCTCAGCCGGACGGCTTATGAGATCGTCGATTCTCTCGCGCGAAAGTTCGTTCATCGATCAGCGGTCCGGATCGCGCGCGGGCGCGCCAGTTGTGGCGGAGGGAATCGCGCATCCGCCGGGAAATCACATTCGCGGGGCGCGACCTCCCGCATGCTTTAGCGCCGCCGGTCCGCCCAGAGCGGGGCGGACGCGGTTTGGCATACAATTGACGCTAAAGCCTTGAAAATTCCCTTAACGTCTTGCCGCGCAGGCTAAATCGGGGGGCGGGAAAACGCCGTTCAGCGTTGCGTCCGGTACCAGTCGAGGATGTGTTCGCCCGACATGGCGACAACCCCAGGCTTCGACAGCACGTACTCGAAGATCTCCCGGACGTACCGGATTCGGTGCGCTGTGCCCGAGATATAGGGGTGAACCGCGACCGACATCACCTTCACGCTTTTCTCGGATTCGGCATAAAGCGTGTCGAAATACTCCTTGGCCCGCGACAGGAAGACCGGCGTGTCGTGGTTCTGGATCAGCGAAATGACGATGTCGTGGATCTCGAAATTGTAGGGCAGCGACACGATTTCGCCGTGCGCGGTCCGGAGCGGCACCGGCTCCTCGTCGAACGCCCAGTCGCCGACATACTCGACGCCCTCGGCGGCAAGATGATCGAGCGTGTCGTAGGTCTCGGTCAGGCCCGGGCCGAACCAGCCGCGCGGCCGGTAGCCGGCGAACGCCTCGATCGTCTCCATCGTCCGGCGGATCGCTTCGGGCTGGTCCTCGACCTTGTGCATCGGCATCTGTTCGTAGCCGTGGCCGTTCAGCTCCCAGCCGGACTCGAGGCAGGCCTCCAGAACCCGCGGATACTCGTCGCAGACGCGGCCGTTGATCGTGACGGTCGGGCGCAGGCCCAGCTCGTCGAGGACGCGCCGCAGCCGCCAGAAGCCGACCCGCATCCCATATTCGTGCCACGACCAGTTGGGAATGTCTGGGAGCATCGTCTGGTGCTGCGGCGGCGGCAGCACGGTCCGCGCCATCGCCCGCTCGATATCCCAGACCTCCAGCGAAAACAGCGGCCATATGATCATGCGGCCGCCATCGGGCAGCTTGAGCGGCGGTCGGTCGACGATCGCCGAAAACGGTGTCCTCTCGCTCGGTTTCATCCCGGTCATCCGTTCCTCCCTTATTGCGGCGTTTTTGCATGCGGGATGCTAGCGGAAAGCGGACGCTCCGTCTTTGACGGCATCGACGTGTGCGTTAAAAACAGCGCAAACGACGGATAGGGACATGACCGACAACAAGCGCGTTCTGATTGCGGGCGGCGGCCCCGTGGGTGCGGCGGCGGCATGGATGCTGACGCTGCAGGGCATTCCGACGACCGTGGTCGAGATGGCGGAAGGGGTGCAGATCGATTATCGCGCCTCGACCTTCCACCCGCCGACGCTCGACCTGCTGGAGGAAACCGGCATCACCGAGGCGCTGATGGCGCGCGGGCTCGTGTGCCCCACATGGCAGTTCCGCGACCGCCGCGAGGGCCGTGTCGCCGAATTCGACCTGAGCGCCCTGTCCGGAGACACCGCCTATCCGTTCCGCCTCCAGTGCGAGCAGTTCAAGCTGGTCGAGTGGCTCTACGGCAAGCTCGCCGAAAGCGGCGGCTCGGAGATCCTGTTCCGCCATGAGGTCGTCGACCTGCGCCAGTCGGACGATTCAGTGACGCTGATCTGCGAGACGCCGGACGGCCGGACCGAGGTGACGGGAAGCTGGCTGATCGCGGCCGACGGCGGCCGTTCCGTCGTGCGCAAGCTGCTCGGCATCGGCTTCGACGGCTATACCCACCCGGAACACTTCATCGTCGCCGGCACCCAATACGACTTCCGGGCGCACATGCCGGACATCTGCTCCGTCAACTACACCGCCGACCCCGAGGAGTGGTACGTGCTCCTCGAAATCCCGGACATGTGGCGCGTCATCATGCCGGTCGATCCCGCGGTCGACGACGGCGACGCGATCACCGACACCTACATCCAGAACGCACTGCAGAATCTGCTGCCGCGCGGCGACGCCTACCCGATCCTGGTGCGCGCGATCTACCGCGTCTCCCAGCGCGTCGCGGCGAAGTACCGGGGCGGACGCGCGTTCCTCGCGGGCGATTCCGCGCACATCAACAACCCGCTCGGCGGCATGGGCCTCAACGGCGGCCTGCAGGACGCGATCAGCCTGACCTCTCGCCTCGCCGACGTGTGGCACGGGCGCGCGGGGGACGTCGCGCTCGACGGCTACGAGGTGCAGCGGCGGCCGGAAGCGATCGACGCCATCAATGCGATCACCGAGCGCAACAAGAAGCTTATGGAAGAGCGCGATCCGGACGTCCGCCGCCGCAATCTCGACGAAATTCGCGCGATCGCCGCCGATCCGGACCGCGCCTACCGCTTCATGCTCAACGCGGCGATGATCACCTCGCTCCGGCGCTGCGGAATGCTCCCGGCGGCCTGATCGCGGCATGCTGCAAGGCGGGACGTTCCGCCGCCGCCGCGCCTCGGCTATAACCGTGCTCTCAACCGCAGGGGGTGGACCGTGACTGCGCAGTTCAAGACCAAAGCCGATTCCAAGACCGTTCCGATCACTCCGGTCGAAACCGCCGTCTTCGACGCCTGGTTCGCGAAGCAGGGCGACGAGACGAAGGCCTGGGTGACCTCTGCGGGCTTCAAGGCGAGGCCGGGTCAGGTCTGCCTCGTCTCCGGGCCGGGCGGCAGCCTCGCCCGCGTCCTTCTCGGCGTCGAGAACCACGACGGGCTCTGGGATTATGCCGGCCTGCCGACGACGCTTCCCTCGGGAAGCTACGCGATCGATGCGCGCATGGGGGCGGCCGGATCGACGTCGGCCGCGATCGGCTGGGGCCTCGGCTGCTACCGCTACGAGCGCTACAAGTCCTCGAAGGCCGACGCGCCCGCCGCACTCGTCTGGCCTGTGAATGCCGACCGGAAGCGGGCCGAGGCCTTCATCGAATCCATCTGCATGATCCGCGATCTCATCAATACGCCGGCCGAGGACATGGGCCCGTCAGAGCTCGCCGCCGAAGCGCGCGCGCTCGGGCGCAAGTTCAAGGCCGAGGTCAAGGTGGTCGCGGGCGATGCGCTCCTCAAGCAGAACTATCCGACCATCCATGCGGTCGGCCGCGCCTGCGACGACCCGCCCCGGCTGATCGACCTGCGCTGGGGCTGGCCGAACGATCCGAAGATCACGCTGGTCGGCAAGGGCGTCTGCTTCGACACCGGCGGCCTCGACCTCAAGAACGCAGCCGGAATGCTCCGGATGAAGAAGGACATGGGAGGCGGGGCGCACGCGCTCGGCCTCGGCCGGCTGATCATGCAGCTCGGCCTCCGCGTCCGCCTCCGCGTCCTCGTGCCCGCGGTCGAGAACAGCGTGTCCGGAAATGCGTATCGCCCGCTCGACGTCATCAGGACCCGCAAGGGCATCACCGTCGAGATCGGCAACACCGATGCCGAAGGCCGCCTCGTCATGTGCGACGCCCTCGCCGACGCCGACGACGAAAAGCCCGCGATGCTGATCGACTTCGCGACGCTCACGGGTGCGGCGCGGGTCGCGCTCGGCACGGAGCTTCCCGCACTCTTCTGCAACGACGATGCGCTCGCCGACGACCTCCTGAAGGCGTCCGCGGCGGTGAAGGACCCGATGTGGCGCATGCCGCTGTGGCGCCCTTACCGCAAACTGATCGATAGCCCGGTGGCCGACGTAAACAACGTCTCGGACGGCGGGTTCGCCGGCGCGATCACGGCCGCGCTTTACCTGCAGGAGTTCGTCAGCGATTCGACTCCCTGGGCGCATTTCGACCTGATGGCGTGGAACCTGTCGTCCCGTCCCGGGCGACCCGCCGGCGGCGAGGCGCAAACGCTGCGCGCGGTCTTCGAGATGATCGAGCGCCGCCTCGCGAAGAAGAAGCGCCGCAAGTAAGCGGGTTGGCCCGGCGGGTGCGATTCGGATAGAATCGGAACGGTTCCGAAACGAATCCGGACGATGCCCGTATTCCTCTCCCAGGACGACGCGCTCGCGCTGTGGCGCGAGGCGCTGTGCTCCAGCGTCCGCGACGACGGGCCGGATCTTTCCGCACGCCAGATGTCGATCCTGCTGACCGTCTATACGCTGGCGCCGCCGCACACGGTTCGCGGCCTCTCGGAATCCCTCAACATCTCGAAGCCTGCCGTCTCGCGCGCGCTCGACCGGCTCGGCACACTCGGCTACATCCGCCGCCGGCGCGACGACTACGACCGGCGCAGTGTCCAGATCCAGCGCACGGTCAAGGGTGCGGTGTTCCTCAGCGAGTTCGCCGACATCGTCTCGCGGGCCGGCCGCGAGCTCCAGAGCCCCACGCCCTTCGAGGCGGGCGTCCCGAGCTGACCGGCAGCCGAGCGCCGTTTTCTTTTGCGGGAAACGACGTCAGGTAGAGACCGCGCCGGTCTCGACCGCCTCGATGTCGAAGGCCGCGGCAATCAGAGCCCGGGTGTAGTCCTCTGCGGGATTCTCGAAAATGCGTTCCGCCGATCCCTGCTCCACGACCTTCCCGTCCTTCATGACGATCAGCTCGTCTGCCAGCGCGCGGATGACGCGAAGGTCGTGGCTGATGAAGAGATAAGCGAGGCCGTGGCGGTCCTGCAGGTCGCGGAGGAGGTCGACGATCTGCGCCTGCACCGACATGTCGAGCGCCGAGGTGGGCTCGTCGAGCACGACGAATTTCGGCTTGAGCACCATGGCGCGCGCGATGGCGATGCGCTGGCGCTGGCCGCCCGAGAACTCGTGCGGGTAGCGGTCCTGCGCCTCCGGCGGCAGGCCGACCTCGGTGAGCGCCTGGCTGATCACGGCGCGTCGCTCCTCGTAGGTGGCGCCCGCGAGACCGTGCACGCGAAGTCCTTCCTCGATGATCTGGCCGATCGAAAGACGCGGCGACAGCGACGAATACGGGTCCTGGAAGACGATCTGCATGCTCCGGCGCAGCGGGCGCATCGCGGTCCAGTCGTAGCCGTCGATCCGCGCGCCATCGAACGAGATCGCGCCGTCGCTGCGCTCGAGCCGGAGAAGACCCATGGCGAGCGTCGTCTTGCCCGAGCCGGATTCGCCGACGACGCCGACCGTATGGCCTTCGCGCACGACAACGTCGACGCCGTCGACCGCCTTGATGTGGCCAACGGTGCGCCGAAGCACGCCGCGGCGGATCGGGAACCAGACCCGGAGGTTCTCCGCCGTCACCACGGGCTTCGCGTCGGGCACGGCGGGCAACGGATTACCCTTCGGCTCCGCCGCCATCAGGAGCTTAGTGTAGTCGTGCTGCGGCGCCTCGAAGATGCGCTCGGTGTCGCCCCGCTCGACGATCTCGCCGCCCTTCATCACGCAGACGCGGTCCGACACCTTCCGCACGATCCCGAGGTCGTGGGTGATCAGCAGCACGGACATGCCGCGCTCGCGCTGGAGACGGCGCAGCAGCGCAAGGATCTGGGCCTGGATCGTGACGTCGAGCGCAGTCGTCGGCTCGTCCGCGATCAGCAAGTCCGGGTCGTTCGCCAGCGCCATCGCGATCATCACGCGCTGGCGCTGGCCACCTGAGAGCTGGTGCGGGTAGGACTTCAGCCGCTCCTCGGCATTGGGAAGACCGACCTCGCGCAGCAGTTCGAGCGTGCGCGCGCGCACGGCCCCGGCATCCATCTTCTTGTGGACGAACATGATCTCGCCCACCTGCTTCTCGATCGTGTGCAGCGGGTTGAGCGAGGTCAGCGGCTCCTGGAACACGATGGCGATGCGGTTACCGCGGATCTTCTGCATCGTCTCGGGCGGCGCGCCCACCAGCTCCTGCCCGTCGATACGGATCGAGCCAGAGGGGTGATGCGCCGCCGGATACGGCAGCAGCTGGAGGACGGAGAGCGCGCTGACCGACTTGCCCGAGCCGGATTCGCCGACGAGCGCGAGCGTCTCGCCCCGGCGGATGTCGAAGGAGACGTGACGCACGGCCCGCGTTTCGTTCTCGCCGCGGCCGAACGAGACCGAGAGGTCTTCCACTGTCAGAAGGACTTCGCGGGAGCCGCTATTCATTGAAGGTTTTCCGCGGATCGAAGGCGTCGCGCACCGCTTCGCCGACGAAGATGAGGAGGATCAGGACCATCGAGATGCTGATCGTCGACGTGAGCCCGAGCCACGGCGCCTGGAGGTTGGTCTTGCCCTGCTGCAGCAGCTCGCCGAGCGACGGCGAGCCGGGAGGAAGGCCGAGCCCGAGAAAGTCGAGCGCCGTCAGGCTGGTGATCGATCCCGTCAGGATCAGCGGCAGGAAGGTGAGCGTCGCCACCATGGCGTTGGGCAGCACGTGGCGGAACATGATCGTCACGTTGCCGACCCCGAGCGCTCGCGCCGCCTTCACGAACTCGAAATTGCGCGCGCGCAGGAATTCGGCGCGCACCACGCCGACGAGCGACGTCCATTCGAACAGCAGCAGGATGAAGAGGAGCGTCCAGAACCCGGGGATGATGACGCTCGACAGGATGATGAGGATGTAGAGCCTCGGCAGCCCGCCCCATATCTCGATGAAGCGCTGGAACAGCAGGTCGAGCCAGCCGCCGAAATATCCCTGGACCGCTCCGGCGACCACGCCGACGACCGATCCGACGACCGTCAGGATCAGGCCGAACAGGACCGATATGCGGAACCCGTAGATGACGCGAGCGAGCACGTCGCGCCCCTGGTCGTCGGTGCCGAAGACATTATCGGACGATGGCGGCGCCGGCGCCGGAACGCGGAGGTTGAAGTTGACGGTCTTGTAGCTGAATTCGATCAGCGGCCAGACCATCCAGCCGCCCTTCTTGCGGATCAGGTCCTGGACGTCGGGCTCGCGATACTCCGCCTCGGTCTGGAAATCGCCGCCGAACGCCGTCTCCGGATAGGTCCGGAGCACCGGCACGTAGACGCCGCCGTCGTGCCAGATCAGGAGCGGCCGGTCGTTGGCGAGGAACTCCGCGGGAAGCGTCACGAAAAAAAGAAAGAGGAACAGCCAGAGCGACCAGTAGCCGCGGCGGTTGCGCCGAAAATTCCGGAGGCGCCGCCGGTTGAGCGGCGAGATGCGGAAGCCGAGAACACGCGCATCCGCATCAGACATGCCGGCCCTCGAAGTCGATCCGGGGGTCGACGATCGTGTAGGTGAGGTCGCCGACCAGGTTCATGATCAGGCCGAGCAGCGTGAAGAAATAGACCGTCGCGAACATGATCGGATAGTCGCGCTTGATCGCCGCCTCGAAGCCGAGGAGTCCGAGCCCGTCGAGCGAGAAGATCACCTCGATCAGCAGCGCGCCGGTGAACAGGATGCCGACGAAAGCGCCCGGGAATCCCGCGATCACGATAAGCATGGCGTTTCGGAACACGTGGCCGTAGAGCACGCGCCTCTCGCTCAGCCCCTTCGCCCGCGCGGTCTGCACGTAGAGCATGTTGATCTGGTCGAGATAGGAGTTCTTGGTCAGCATCGTCAGCGACAGGAAACCGCCCAGCACCAGCGCCGTAATCGGCAGGACAAGGTGCCAGAGATAGTCGATCAGCTGCCCGAACAGCGACATCTCGTCGAAATTCTCCGACGTCAGACCGCGCAGCGGGAACCAGTCGAAGAAGCTGCCGCCCGCGAACAGCACGATCAGCAGGATCGCAAGGACGAAGGACGGGATCGCGAAGCCGACCGTGAGCACTGTCGTCGTCCAGACGTCGAACCGCGTGCCGTCGCGGACCGCCTTCCGGATGCCGAGCGGGATGCAGACGAGATAGACGATGATGGTCGTCCACAGCCCAAGCGAGATCGAGACCGGCATCTTCTCGAGGACGAGGTCGACCACGGTCTCGTCGCGGAAGAAACTGGTGCCGAAGTCGAACTTGAGAAAGCTTCCCATCATCAGCAGGAAACGCTCGTGCAGCGGCTTGTCGAAGCCGAACTGCTTCTCAAGGTCGCGGATGAATTCGGGATCGAGCCCCTGCGAGCCGCGGTAGCGGTTGGACGGCGACGCGGCGGATGCAGACGGCGCGGCGGACCCGCCGGAGACTTCGCTGCCCGAACCCGAGATGCGCCCCGTGGTGCCGCCGTCGGTACCGGTGACCTGGGCGATGATCTGCTCGATCGGACCGCCCGGCGCGAACTGAACGATGGCGAAATTGATGACCATGATCCCGATCAGTGTCGGGATCATCAGGAGGAGCCGGCGTACGATGTAGGCGAGCATGCGGCGATTCTACTCCATCGGCGGCGGCGGCGTGATTCGCGAACGGTATCCGCCGGATGGCTTCACTTCGGCGGCGGCAGAGCTCCGGGCGGCGGCGGCGGCGCGATCCCGGCATCGACCATCCGGGCCTTCTCCGCGTCGTACCACCAGGTATCGAGGACGCCGAGATCGTAATTAGGCGACACCTTGGGACGGCTGAACTTGTGCCAGTAGGCGACGTTGTGCGCCCCCTTGTACCACTGGGTGATGACGTAGCGGTTCCACATCAGCACGCGGTCGAGCGCCCGCACGGCGGTGACGAGCCCGGCGCGGCTATCGGCCGAGACGACCTTCTCGACCAGCGCGTCGACCGCTGGATCCTTGACGCCGCCGATGTTGAACGAGCCCTCGACGTCCGCGAACTCGGAGCCGAAATAGTTGCGCTGCTCGATGCCAGGCGTCAGCGGCTGGGAGATGCGGCGGATGACGATGTCGAAATCGAACTTGTCCTGACGCCGCTTGAAGTTGGCGGTATCGACGATGCGGATATCCGCCTGAATGCCGAGGCGCTTCAGGTTGCCGATATAGGGCCCGACGATCCGCTTGAAGCTCGCCTCGAACAGGAGGAATTCGATCTCGAACGGCTTTCCGTCCGGCCCCGTCAGAACCTCGTTGCGCACGGTGTAACCGGCGTCCTTGAGAAGGCCCGCGGCGCGGCGGAGATTGGCGCGGAGCCGGCCGCTGCCGTCGGTGACCGGCGCCTTGAACGGCTCCACGAACACCTGCCCCGGCACCTTGCCGCGAAACGGTTCGAGCAGCGCGAGCTCATCCGGCGATGGCGGGGCGTGCGCGGCGAGCTCCGAGTTCTCGAACATCGAGTTGGTGCGGCGGTACTGGTCGTAGAACAGCGTCTTGTTCGTCCATTCGAAGTCGAAGGCGAGATCGAGCGCCTCGCGAACCCTGACGTCCTGGAACTTCGCGCGCCGCAGGTTGAGAATGAACGCCTGAACGCCGGACGGCGTCGCGTCGGGCAGCGTCTCGCGGACGATCAGGCCGCTTCGGACCGGTGGCTCGCCGTACTGCGTCGCCCACTGGCGCGAGGTGAAATCCTCGCGGAACTCGTACTGGCGCGAGAAAAAGGCCTGGAAGGCAATCTCGCGGTCCCGGTAGTAGTCGACGGCGATGCGGTCGAAGTTGAAGCGCCCCCGGTTCACGGGCAGGTCCTTCGCCCAGTAGTCGTCGACACGGCCGTAGACGATCGACCGCCCCGGCTCCAGCGTCTCGACCCTGTAGGGCCCGCTCGCGAGCGGGGCGGTGAAGCTCGTCTCGTTGAACTTCGTCTTGGCGAAATAGGCCTTCGACAGCACGGGGAGCGCGGCGAGCCGGGTCGGCAGGTCGCGGTGGGTGCCGGCAGCGAAGACGAACTTCACGCGGAGAGGCCCCTCGATCCTGGCCTCCGCGACATCGCGGTAAAGAATGCGGAACTGCGGATGGCCCTCTCGGCGGAGGATGTCGAACGTGTACGCGATGTCTTCGGCTGTGACCGCGGTACCGTCGTGGAACCGCGCCCTCGGGTCGATGTCGAATGCGACCCAGCTGCGGTCGGGCGCGAGTTCGACCGATCGCGCGACAAGGGCGTAGAGCGAATCCGGCTCGTCGGTGGAGCGCGTCATCAGCGTATCGAACAGGAGCGGCTCGGTCAGCGCGTCCTTGCTGCCCTTGAGGATGAAGGGATTGATCGTCTCGAACGTCTCGAGGCCGGTCACCTTGATCGACCCGCCCTTGGGCGCGTCGGGATTGACGTAGTCGAAATGGGCGAAGTCCGGTCCGTACTTCAGATCGCCGAACACGCTGATGCCGTGCCGGGGCCCGTCGGCGAGCGCCGGCAACGACAGGCAGACCGCGAACGCCGCCGCCGCACCCCTGACGAGACCTGTGCGCCTGCCCGCCATGCCGGCGTCAGGGCTGCTCGCCGCGGGCGCGGTCGAGCGCCCCGGCCTTCGCCGGATCGATCCACCAGCTCATCGTGTCCGCGCCGTACTTCGGATGCCTGGAGATGCCGAAGCGGTCCCAGTAGGCGATGCGATCGTTGCGGACGTGCCACTGCGGAATGACGTAGTGGCCCCACAGCAGCACGCGGTCGAGCGCGCGCGTTGCCGTGACGAGGCTCTTCCGGTCGGTCGCGTCAACGATCTTCTCGACGAGCGCGTCGACCGCGGGACTCCTGATTCCGGCCAGGTTCCGGCCTCCTTCCCGGTCGGCAGCCGCGGAACTCCAGTAGTCGCGCTGCTCGTTGCCGGGCGAGTCGGACTGTCCCGTCGTGCCGACGATCATGTCGTAATCAAAGGCGCGCAGCCGGTTGATGTACTGCGACGAGTCGATGGTACGCGCCCTCGCGTCGATACCGAGACGTTTCAGGTTCGCGGCAAACGGCGTCACGATACGTTCGAACGCGGCGCTGACCAGAAGCACCTCGAGCTTCACGGGCTGGCCGGTCGACGGGGCAACGAGCCTACCGTCCACAATCTTGTAGCCAGCACGGCTCAGGATCTGCTGGGCCAAGCGCAAACTTGCGCGGATGTTTCCGGTGCCGTCGGTCGCAGGCGGTTCGTAGACCTTGGCGAACACTTCGTCGGGGATCTTCCCGCGCCACGGATCGAGCAGCGCCAACTCGTCCGGCGTCGGCAGGGCCCGGGCCGCGAGGTCCGAGTTGGAGAAATAGCTCTTGGTCCGCGTGTACTGTCCGTAGAACAGGTGCTTGTTCGACCACTCGAAATCGAAGGCGTAGGACATCGCTTCGCGCAGCGCGCGGTCGTCGAACGGCTTCCGGCGTGTATTGAAGACGAAGGCCTGCATGCCCGTCGGCCGCTCGTGCTGAATCGTCTCCAGCTTCACCTGCCCGGCGCTGCGCGCCGGAAAGTCATAGGCGGTGGCCCACAGCAGCGACGAGTTCTCGGTGCGGACGTCGTACCGGCCCGCCTTGAACGCCTCGAGCGCCACCGTCTCGTCGCGGTAGTAGTCGTAGCGGATGCGGTCGAAATTGTTCTTACCGAGATTGATCGGAAGCTTCGCGCCCCACCAGTCCTTCACCCGCTCGACCTCGATGTAGCGGCCGGGCTCGAACGACGAGATGCGGTAGGGGCCGCTGCCGAGCGGCGGCTCGAGCGACGTCTTGGAGAAGTCGCGCGTCGCCCACCACGCCTTGGAGAGCACGGGAAGCTGGCCCGTGATCTGCGGCAGCTCGCGGTTGGGCGGCCCGGTGAATTCGAACTTCACCTTGCGATCGCCGAGCTTCGCCGCGCGCGCGATGTTCTTGTAGTAGAAGCGGTAGAAGGGCGCACCCTGGGCCTTGAGCGTGTCGAACGACCAGATCACATCGTCCGCGGTGATCGGCGTGCCGTCATGGAACCGCGCCTCGGCGCGCAGGTTGTAGATCACGTAAGAAAGGTCTTTCGGGACCTCTACCGTCTCTGCGACAAGCCCGTACTCGGACGAGATGTCGTCCTGCGGCGAGGTCATCAGCGTCTCGAAGACGAGACCGATACCAGCCGCGGGGGTTCCCTTGATGATGAACGGATTGAAGCTGTCGAAGCTGCCGGTCGCATGCCGCCGCAGGAGCCCGCCCTTGGGCGCATCGGGATTCACGTAGTCGAGATGGCGGAAATTCGCGCCGTATTTGAGATTGTCGAGCAGCGAGAGCCCGTGACTGACCGTCACGGACGCCGTCTTCTCCTGCGCGGAGACAGGCGGCGCTGCGAGCGCCGCGGTAGCCAGCGCCAGGGCGGCTGCGATGCGTTTCATGTTTGCCCGTCCGTTCATCCGTCGCTCGTTCATACGTGGCCCCATCGGCCGAGCCCGAGGCACGCGCCCCGTCACCCCACCAGCAGGGACAGGACCTCGGCATGCGTGCGCGGGTCGCCGGCCGCGAGGACAGTGCCGTCGGAGGTTACACGGATGGGATCGCCGTTCCAGTCGGTCACGACACCGCCCGCCTCCTCGATCACCGGGACGAGGGCGCAGTAGTCGTAGGGCTTGAGACCGGCTTCGATCACGACGTCGACGAAGCCCGAGGAAAGCTGTCCGTAGGTGTAGCAGTCGCCGCCGTAGACCACGTGCTTCGCCGCCGCGGCGACGCGGCGGAAGCGTTCGATCCGTCCAGGGGGAAAGAGGTCGGGTGAGGTGGTCCCGAGCAAGGCGGAAGCGAGGTCCGGGCAGGCCCGGGTCCGTGCTGCCGCGCCTGCGAAGCGGGTTCCGTGGCCGAGAGCGCCGATCCAGCGCTCGCCGATCACCGGCTGGTCGATGATGCCGAGCAGCGGACGCCCGGCGCGCGCGAGCGCGATGAGGGTGCCGAAGATCGGCCGGCCGGTGATGAAGGACTTGGTGCCGTCGATCGGATCGACGACCCACACGAATTCGGCGTCGGTGCGCTCGTTGCCGTGCTCTTCGCCGATCACGCCGTCGGCGGGACGGCGCGCCGCAAGCAGCGCGCGGATCGCCTCCTCCGCCTCCCGGTCCGCGACGGTCACGGGCGATTCGTCGGCCTTGTCGTCGACCGCGAGCGGCTGCCGGAAATAGCGCCGGATGACCGCTCCGCTCGCATCCGCCAGATCGTTGGCGAGTGCGAGGAATTCGGCCGGACAGGCTTCGGAAACGGCAACGGACATGCGCGCAGTGTGTCGCGAATCTCGCCGCTTTAAAAGCCTGCGGCTCAGTCCGTCAGTGCACAACCTTGTAACTGAACGCGGAGACCACGCGGTCCACGTTCACGCCGTCGTCGGACAGCGGCAGCAATATGCTGCGATACAGGATTTCCTCGCCCTTGCGGTTGAAGAACCGCCCGACGTCGGCCATCGGCTTCTTGAGCCCGACGGACGCGCGACAGAACGAAAGGCCCATCTCGGTCGACGACGGAAGCGCATCGAGCGCCGATAGACCCGTGGGATCGTGGCCCAGCGCCGCAGTGATCTTGCAGCCGGCCGCGACGACGCGGTCCTCCTCCTCGCTTGCTCCAACTTCGATGACCATGATTTCGTCGGCGCCGAACGGACACGTTCCGGTATCGAGATCCGCCACGGAAGGCAGTTCACGCCCCTCCCGCGCGCTTTCCCAGAACTTGAGCGCTTTACCTACCAGACGATTTTCAACGTATTGCCGACCCGAAACCGACGCGTTGTCGGCAGATTCCTGTTCCAACAAGCCTACCCCCCGAAATACACGAATACGCAACTACCCCATGTGAATCTTAACCTGCATTGAGAATTATTGACAATTCGTTAAATCACAAAAGAAAACCGGCGCTTTCGCGCCGGTTTTCAGACCCCGCGATGCGGAAATCGTTACTTCGAGAGCGTCTTGAGATAGGCGATGACGTCGGCCCGCTCGGTCGCTTTCTTGAGTCCGATGAAGCTCATCTTGGTCCCCTTGGCATAGTCCTTGGGGCTCGCCAGGAACTCGCTCAGCGTCTCGACGGTCCAGGGCTTGTCCTTGTGCGCCTTCATCCCGTCCGAATAATTGAAGCCCTCGTGCGCCCCGGGCGTGCGGCCGACGATGCCCCAGAGATTGGGCCCGATCCCGTTCTTTCCGCCTTCGTTCACGGTGTGACAGGCCTTGCACTTGACGAAGGAGCGCTCGCCCTTGGCCGCATCGGCGCTCGCCAGCAGCTCGGCGATCGGCTTCTCGGGCTCCGCCTTGGCCATCGCCGCGGGCGCCGCGGCGGGCTTGGCCGCGCCGTGCGCCGCCGCGGGGGCGGGAGCAGG
>JAYOEF010000020.1:28531-29997 GCA_038106605.1 Alphaproteobacteria bacterium | reverse complement strand
GAACCCTCGTCGTAAGCTTGGGAAGCTTCTGCTCTACCATTGAGCTACACCCGCGACGGCGCGCATTCTACGCGGCTTTGCGCGGCGCTCAAGCCCCTCCCGTACCCGGTACGCCTCCAAGTTTGCTCTGGACCCTCCCCGGCGGGGATGCCATTACCTTGGCAAGGGAAAGCGCGGAGGCGCCGGAGGGGAGAGCGATGAGGATCTGCCGGTTCAACGACGACCGCCTCGGTATCGTCGAGGGAAGCGAGATCGTCGACGTCACCGCCGCCCTTGACGTCATCCCGGAGACCGGCTGGCCGGCACCGCCAGGCGACGCGCTGATAGCCCATCTCGACGCCGTGCTCATCCGTGCCCGGGAGATCGCGCCGGATGCGCAGCGGGTCCCTCTTTCCGGAGCCCTGCTGAAGAGCCCGGTGGCCAACCCGAACAAGGTCATCGGCGCACCCGTCAACTATTACGCCCATCAGGACGAGGCGATAAAGGACGCTGGCGTCAATTTCGGCCGCGAGATCAAGACCATCGACCATTACGGCCTGTTCCTTAAGAACCCCGTTCTCGTCGGGCCGGGCGAGGGCGTAGCTCTGCATTTCCCGGACCACCGGAACGACCACGAGGTAGAGCTTTCGCTCGTGATCGGCCGGGCCGGCAAGGATATTCCATACGAGCATGCGCTCGATCACGTCGCGGGCTACGCGTCGGCCTTCTACACGTTGCAGCCCGGCGACGTGATCATGACCGGAACGCCGGAAGGCGTCGGACCGGTGGTTCCGGGCGACACGATGCATTGTTTCTGCGAAGGCGTCGGCGAGATGGACGTCGCCGTACGGGCGGCCTGACGATGAACGGAGAGGTTCTGATCGGCAGGCTCGCGACCGGGATCGGGATGGGGAAGATGTTCACCCGTCTCGACTGGGCGCGGACGCAGTTCGTCGAGAAGGTGGGCATCGATCCGTTTCCGGGAACGATCAACATCGTGATCGACGATCCGGAATCCTTTCCGGTCTGGGTGCGGCTCAAGAGGACGGCCGGGATCCACATGGACAATCCCAACGACGGGCCGCACGACTGCGATGCGAAGTGCTGGCGCGTCTCGATCGCGGGTGCGATCGACGGCGCCATCGTGTTTCCGCTCGTCGACGGCTATCCCCCGGCGCAGGTCGAGGTCATCGCGCCGGTGGGTGTGCGCGATGCGCTCGGCGTCGAGGACGGCGACGAAGTCGTCCTGACGCTGAAGGACTGAGGGGCGCGAGGATGTCGGGCAGGATCGCGAACGCCACGGCCGAGCTCTGGGTGTTTCCCCTTTCGGGACCTACAGGCGGTTCCGGCATCACCGCCGTCGATGTGATCGTCGTCGACCTGGAGGACGGGGAGGGCAATCGGGGCACGGGCTTTTCCTACGTGCTTGGCGGCGGCGGGAGCACGGTCGCCGCTGCCGCGCGCGACATGATCGCCCGCTTCGTCAT
>JAYOEF010000020.1:0-28521 GCA_038106605.1 Alphaproteobacteria bacterium | reverse complement strand
GGTCAGGACATCGTTCCGCCGCAGGCGCTGTGGCGCCGGCTCGCCGGTTCGCTCAACCGGCTCGGGCGCGGCATAGGCTATCTCGCCATCGCCGCCATCGACGTCGCCATGTGGGATCTCCATGCGAAGCGACTCGGCGTGCCGCTCTATGCAGCGCTCGGCGGCGCCGCGCGGACGCTTCCGGTCTACGGTTCGGGGGGCTTCGGCCCGACGCAGGCGCCGGACGCAGCCGTTGCCCGCGCGCTCGATTATGCGGACCGCGGCTGCCGCGCGGTGAAGCTCCGTCTTGCCGGAGCACCCGCGGACGCGGAACGGCTCCATGCGGTCGCCGATGCGCTTCCTGCCGGCGTCGAGATCATGGCCGACGCCAACGAGAAATGCGACCTCGCCCGCGCCCAGTGGCTCGGCAACGTCCTTGCAGACGTCGGCGCGCTGTGGTTCGAGGAACCATTGCCCGCCCACGACGCGAATGCCTTCGCGACGCTGGCGAAGACCTGCCCGGTGCCGATCGCAACCGGCGAACATCACCAGGGCGTCGTCGAGCTCGCGCCGCTGTTCGCGGAGCGCGCGCTCTCGGTCGTCCAGCCGGACCTCGCGATGATGGGCGGCATCACCGAATGCCTGCGGGTCGCGCAGATCGCCGAATATCACGGTCTGACCGTCTCGCCCCACTTCCTGCCGAGCCTGTTCATCCACCTCGCCGCGGCATCGCCCGCGGTCCGCTGGATGGAAGATTTCCCGCTGCTTGAGCCGCTGTTCGACGATCCGGTGGGTATGGACACGGACGGCAACATCGCGCCGCGCGGGACGCCCGGTCACGGGATCGTCTGGAAGCAGGGCGCACGCGAAGAATTCCGGGAGGATGAATGAGGATCTGCCGCTACAACGCCGACCGGCTGGGGCTGGTCAAGGGCGACCAGGTAATCGACGTGACGATGGCGCTCGATGAGATCCCGAAAGTGCGCTGGCCGCGTCCGCTCGGCGATGCGCTGATCGCGAATTTCGAGGCGGTGCGCGAGATCGTCGTCGCCAACCAGCAGTGGGGTTACGTCCAGCCCGTGGCGAAGACGAAGCTCCTCAGCCCGATTGCCAATCCGGTAAAGGTGATCGGCGCGCCGGTGAATTACCGCGATCATCTCGCCGAGGCCAAGGGCGACGCGGCGATCCATCTCGGGCGCGAGATCAAGACCATCGACGAGTACGGTCTGTTCCTGAAGGCGAACTCGGCGCTCGTCGGCGCGGGCGAGGGGATCACGCTCGGTCACACGGACCGGCGCAACGACCATGAGATGGAAATCGCCATGATCGTCGGGAAGGAGGCGAAGAACGTCGCCTACGACGACGCGCTCGACTACGTGGCGGGTTACTCCATCGGGCTCGACATCACCGTGCGCGGTGTCGAGGATCGCTCGCTCCGGAAATCGCTCGATTCATATGCCGTGCTCGGCCCGTGGATGACGACGGCGGACGAGATTCCCGATCCCGACAATATCGCCTTCAGCCTCTCGGTGAACGGCGACGTGCGCCAGGAATCGAACACGCGCCACCTGATTTTCGACTGCCGCCGGCTGATCGAATATGCGACGACGTTCTACACGCTCTATCCCGGAGACGTGATCATGACCGGGACGCCGCAGGGCGTTGGCCCGCTGGAGCCGGGCGACGTCGTCGAGTGCGAGGCCGAGATCATCGGCCGCATGACGCTCGAGGTGCGCTAGGCGATGGCCCGCCGCGACGGACCTGGCGACTTCTACCACCGGATCGCCGCGCGCAACGTCTTGCCGCTCTGGGTGAACACGAAGAACTTCGTCCCGTGGGAGCCGACGCCCTCCTACGAGCCGGCGCTCTGGAACTACGGCGAGATGCGCGATCTGCTTCTCGAAGCGGGCGGCATCGTGACGCCGGAGGAGGCGAGCCGGCGCGTGCTTGTCCTCCAGAACCCGGCGCTCGACGGCTACCAGGGTACGACGCGAAGCCTCTACGCCTGCCTACAGCTCATCCTTCCCGGCGAGACCGCACCCGAGCACCGGCATACGCAGTCCGCGCTCCGCCTGATCCTCGAGGGCGAGGGCGCCTTCACGACCGTCGAGGGCGAACGTATTCCGATGAAGCGCGGCGACTTCATCATTACGCCGTCGATGACATGGCACGGCCACCGCCACGAGGGAGCGACGCCGATGATCTGGCTCGACGGTCTCGACAACGGGCTGATGCAGCTCCTCGACACGACTTTTTTCGAGCCCGGGCGCCCGGATGGTGCACCCAACGCTGCGCCGCGGCCCGACGGCGACAATGAGGCGCGCTGGGGTGCTGCGATGCGGCCGTTCGGCGCCGCGCCGGCACGCCCGACGTCGCCGCTCGTCCGTTACGCCTTTGAGGAGACCCGCGACGCGCTGTCCGGGCTCGCGGCATCCGGAGAGGCAGATCCTTGCCGCGGCTACTGCATGGAGTTCGTCAATCCGATGTCCGGTGAGGCGGCGATGCCGACGATGACGACGCTCGCGACGCGGTTGCCTGCGAGCTTCGAGGGTGCGCCCTATCGTTCGACCGACGGCATCGTCTACGTAGCGATCGAAGGCGAGGGCGCGGTCGAGGTTGCCGGACGCACGCTGGAATGGGGGCCCAGCGACGTGTTCGTCGTTCCCGCCTGGGCATCCCACCGCCTCCGTGCGGCAAGCGAAACCGTGCTGTTCGGCTTCTCCGACCGCGTCGTGCAGCAGAAGCTCGGCGTCTGGCGCGAGGCGCGAGGATGAGCGTTTCCGTGGTGCGGCCGCTCGCCGAAGCGGACCTGCCCGAGGCCGACCGCATCAACCGCATCGCCTTCGGTACGTTCTTCGGTCTGCCCGATCCTTCGATATTCCGCGGCGACGGCGATGTCGTTCACGGACGCTTTCGCGCCAACCCGGAAGGCTCCTTCGCGGTCGATCTCGACGGACGGCTCGTCGCCTGCGGCTTCGTCATGGACTGGGGTTCCGTCGGCATTCTCGGGCCGCTGACCGTCGACGTGGCGCTCTGGAGCCGCGGCATCGCGCGCGCGGCGATGGAAGAGATGATCGCCTACATGGACCGACGGAAATTCGTCCTGCAGGGCCTGTTCACCCATCCGCAGAGCGCGAAGCACATCCGGCTCTACGAGAGCTTCGGCTTCGGGATGCAGCGCGTGACCGGAGTGATGGACCGTACCGTGGCCGGGGATGCCTCCCTCGGCGAGGCGATTCCGTTCTCGTCGCTCGATGCGCCTGCGCGGGACTTCGCGCTCGCGGATGCCGCATCCGTCGCCGATGCCGTCTTTCCCGGTCTCGACCTCACGCGCGAGATCCTCTCGATCGAACGCGAGTGCTTCGGCGACACGCTGCTGCTCCGCCGCGACGGGGCACTCGCCGGCTTCGCGTGCTGCCATCAGGGCGCGATGTCGGAGGCGGGGAGCGTGCAGGCGCTCGTCAAATTCGCGGCGGTCGTTCCGGGGCCCGACGCCGAAGCGAACTTTTCGGCGTTGATGGCGGCATGCGACGGCTTCGCCGCGTCGCGGGGTGTTACACGCCTCGTCGCTGGCACCAACACCGGACGCAGCGAATGCTACCGGCTCATGCAGGAACTTGGCTTCCGGACGTGGATGAACGGCATCGCGATGTTCCGGCCGGGCGGCGAAGGTTACAATCGGCCCGGAATCTACGCGGTCGACGACTGGCGCTGACCGCGGCCGCGGAGACAGTATCGTTGTCAGAACTCAAAAGCAGCTCCACCGTTGCCGGCATAGGACCGCTGCAGCGCCTTCGCTACATGGCCGGGCTCGCCGCGCTCTATCTCCGGCGCCTGATCGACGGCCAGGATGCGAGTTGGGTCGACGAGACCTTTGCCGAATATGAGGACGGGCTGCGCCGCTTCGGCAGCGGCAAGCCGCTCGCCCGGTGCCGCATCGTCGAGATCGGCTACGGTGCCAGGCCGCTCCGCTTCATGGCGCTCCATGCGATCGGCGCGGACGTGACGGGCATCGACCTCGACCGTCCGATCCTCGCCGGCCGACCGGGAGAGTTCGCGGATGCCTGGCGGCGCAACGGTGCTGCGCGTGCGATCAAATCATTCCTCCGTTTCTGGATCAACGACGTGGCCGAAAGACGCGCGGTCTTCCGAGCGCTTGGCGCGCGCGCGATACGGCGCGGCCTGCCTGCGGACAGGCTTGCGGTGGCGAGCGCGGCGGAGGCCGCGTTCTGGACGCCGTTCGCCGGCAGCCTCGACCTGATCGTTTCCGAAGACGTGTTCGAGCACATTCCGGCTGAAGCGTTACGCAGTGTCGTCGACCGCATGGCCGATGCGCTTGCGCCCGATGGCATCGCCATGATCCGGCCGATGATCTTCACCGGCATCAGCGGCGGTCATCACCTCGAATGGTACGAGCACAGGGTCGCGGAGGACATGCCACGGGCGACGCGGCCGTGGGAGCATCTGCGCGGCGACCGCCATCCGGCCGACACCTACCTCAACCGCATGGCGCGCCGCGACTATCGCGCGCCGTTCTCCGAGCGCTTCGATATCCTGGAGGAACGGGTGAAACGGCCGGATCTCGGGCGGGAACGCATGACGCCCGAGCTGCGCGCCGAATTGAAGGACTGGCCCGACGAGGAGCTGTTCTCGAACGCCGTCATGTTCGTACTCCGGCGCAAGCGGATGCAATAAGGCGAAAATGAAAAAGGCGGGCCTGAGCCCGCCTTTGTCGTCCGTCCGCCGCGACGGAAATCCGTTCAGCGATCGAAATTGAAGATCCGCTTCGCGTTGAGGCCGAGGATGTTGCGCTTCGCTTCCTCGTCGAGGAAGGGAAGGTCCCAGATCACACTCGGCGTGTCGAAATCGTAGTGCGGCCAATCGGAGGCGTACAGCAGCTGCGTCTTCGCGTTGATCATCTCGAAGGTCAGCTCGACCGCCTTCATGTGATCGGTCTCGAGCGGCTGGCAGGTGTAGTACATCTCCTTGAAGTACTCGCCCGGCAGCTTCTTCAGCAGCGGCGCCTCCGACGAGCGCATCAGATAGGTGTGGTCGAGACGCTGGATCAGCCACGGCACCCAGGCGAGGCCGGATTCGATCCAGACAACCGGGAGCTTCGGGAAGCGCTCCGGCATGCCGTTCATCACCCAGTTCGTCGAGTGGACGACGTTGCACCAGACGAAGGACAGCGCGTGCATCGAGGCGAAGCGGTTGACCTGCATCATGAAGGGGTCCTGCCAGTAGTAACCGGCATGGAAGCCGATCGGCAGGCCGCGCTCCTCAAGGGCGCGGTAGACCTTCATGTAGTGATTGTGGTGCACCGCCTTGTATCGCACCGAGGTGACCATGAATCCGACGCAGCCCGGAACGTCGCCGAATTCCTCGATCGTCTCGAGTGCAGACTCGGGATCGTTGAAAGGCAGGAACATCATAGACTTGAGGTTCTTGTCCTTCGACAGGATGTGCTCGGCAGTCCAGCGGTTGTAGGCCTTGCCGAGGATCGCCTCCATGTCGAACTGCGGATGCATGCCGAGAAACAGCATCGGGGTCGGGAAGATCACCTGCTTGTTGATGCCCATGGCCTCGTACGACCGGCGGGCGAGGATCACGTCCCGATGCGTGCCCTTCAGCTCCTCCTCGGAGACCTTCTCCGAGCGAGCGGCCTGGTGCGGAATGCGTCCGCCGACGTCCTGGTAACGGAGCGCGAGGTCGCCGTTGATGCCATAGGGCGGCGTTCCGGAGCGGTGGAAGACCATCTCCTTTGCGTTCTCGCGCACGACGGGATCGTCGATGTAGGTGATGATGTCGCGCCACGACTCGGTCTCGACGTGATGGGCGTCGATGTCGGCGATGAAGACGTCGTCGAAATTCTTCTCGTCGGCCTGCTTGCGCGCCTTCGCCAGGATGTCGCGCGAGTCCGTGAAGGTGGTGATTTCCTTGATCGGATTTTCTTTTACGGGGTCGATTCCGGAGTCCATTGTCTCGCTCCTCGAAAAATTCGTATCAGACGTCGCCTTCCGGTCGGCGACGGAACCACATCGCCAGGTCGAAAGTCGACAGATTGACTGCCCGAAGCATGTCGCTGCAGGTCATCACGACATCTGTCGCGGTGACGTCTTCGGGGCTCGTGTAAGGCGAGAAATAACGGTCTTCCATCTCCACCTTATTCGCGAACAGCTTGGTGCCGGCGGTCAGCAGCCGCTGGACGGTCTCGTCCGGGATGCGTTCGGTGTCGCCGTCCCTGAGCGCGCGTTCGGCGACCTCGAGCGCCTTCGTCGCGGCGGCTTCAAGCGCTGCGAAATCGCTGTCAGACGACGACATAGACCTCTCCGTCCTTCACCTGCACCTTGAAGGGGCGGAGACGGATGTTTCGGTTGCCCGGATGGCGGCCGTCGCGGACGTTGTACTCGTATCCGTGCCACGGGCAGACGATGTGCACGTCGGTCTCGGAAAACTTCAGTCCGTGGGCGGTCTTTTCGGTCTCGTGGATGATTTCCTCGACCCGGTTGATGATCTTGCCCTGGCAGGCGGGACCACCCTGGTGGACGCAGTTGTTCTCGTAGGCGTAGAACTCGCCGCCGACGTGAAACACGCCGATCTCGAGGTCGCCCTGCGAAATGATTTTGCGGTCGCGGTCACCGAAATCCTCAGTCCGCCCAACGAAAAGTTCCGCCACCTGACGTCCTCCAGCTTGCTTTGTCGAACCGTTTGTAATTGCAGGCATAGTGCGCGCCCGTATCGCCGACACTATCCCATCACCCTACACCCGCCAATGAAATTAGGTAGGTGTGAAACGCCTGCAGCCATGGCCTTTGCGCATCGCTTCGCCCTGTTATAGGCTCCCCGTCTGCCCCGTTGATCGAGGCGGGAAGCGGGGCGAAACGAGCGACGGTGATGGACACGTGAAAAACAAGAGCCTTGGGGTCGTCCTCATCATTCTCGGCATTCTCGTGAACAACTACGCCTATCTGACCGACATCATAGGCAACACCCATGAGGGGCTCATTTTCATGGGCTGGAAGGGATTCGTGGCGGCTGCGCTGGGCGTTCTGTCGGTGACGATCGGCGTGATGGCCTTGCTTCGCGACGGTAAAAACGGTTAAAACCGTGTTGTTTCATGCGGTTATAATCGTTTTCACGATTTCGTCAGGTTTTTGCGCGTAGTCTAAAGGCTTGGGGGACCCGTGTTCCTTAGGGAACACGCGCACGGGGGGAGTTGCCGGGACGCATGTCCAGCGCACGCAACACGGAACGTACGACTGCGCCGTTGCATCGTAAGATCGCGAGGAACGCCCGCGGGGCGTTTCTGGCCGACCGCGAACTCATTCTGCGTTCGGCCGGCCGCGTCGTTTACGTGCCGCTGCCGCGGATCGCTCAGGTGGCCGTTCTCGTCTTCGCAGCCGCCGGCGCGGCATGGGTCTCGCTCGCCAGCTATTCCTATTTCTCACACGACCGCGCGATCGCCGCGCGCGAAGCCGAGATCGATGCCCGTGAAAGCGCCTTCGCGGCGCTTCGCGAGGAACTCGCCCAGGCGCGGCGCCAGTTCGCGGAAGCAACCGACTCTCTCGAAAAGAACCATAAAGGTCTTGTCGAGCTGATCGGTCAGAACCAGTCGCTGCGGAACAGCCTTCATTCCCTGAAGGAGGAACTCGCGCGCGCGGAGACCGACCGGACCCGGACCGAAAGCGAGAAGGCGGACCTGGCGGCTCGCGTTACCGGGCTCGAAGACGACCTCCGCAAGAGCGACGAGCGAAATCGCACGCTGGCACGCGATCTCAAGACATCCGGCTCGAAGCTCGCTGAAGCGCTCCAGGACCGGTCGCGCGCTGCGGAGCATGGCCAGTCGCTCAGCGGCCGCCTCGCGGAACTCCAGGACAGGATGTCCAATATCCGGGGCTCGCAGTCCTCGCTCGTCGATCGCGTTGCCGAGACATCGCAGGCCGAGATCCGGCGTCTCCGCGGCATCATCGCTTCGACCGGCATCAAGCTCGGGCCGATCCTCGAAGCTCAAGGCATTCCGACGATGGGCACCGGAGGGCCGTTCGAGGCCGCCGGCAAGGGCGAGGAGGGCCGCGACGAAAGCGAGAACTTCGAACTCGCGCTCAACACCGCGTCGACCATCCTCGATCACCTCGAAGGACTGCAGCGCATCGTCCGCGGGCTGCCGCTCGCCGCACCGCTAGACTACTATTACGTGTCCAGCCCCTACGGCGTCCGTTCGGATCCGATGAACGGCGAGGATGCGATGCACCGGGGGATCGATTTCGGCTCGAAGCTGCGCGCGACGGTGTTCGCCAGCGCACCGGGCACCGTGACCTATGCGGGCTGGAAGGGAAAGTTCGGCCGCTTCGTCGAGATCGATCACGGGAACGGCGTGATCACGCGGTACGGCCATCTTCGCCGGATCACGGTCAAGCGCGGCGAGAAGGTCGACTTGCGCAAGCCGGTCGGCCAGATGGGGAACTCCGGTCGCAGCACCGGAACGCACCTCCACTACGAGATTCACGTGAACGGACAGAGCATCGATCCCCTCAAATTCCTGAAGGCAGGTAAGAATGTTCTCAAAGGATAGAGATTCATCGGATCGCCGGGGCGCCGGCGTACCCTCGATCCTGAGCAACGGCATGCAGGTGACGGGCGACATCGTCAGCGACGGCGAAGTGCAGATCGACGGTGTCCTCTCGGGCGACATCCGCTGCGCCAAGCTGACCATCGGCGAGACCGGGCGAATCCACGGCTCGGTGATTGCCGACAGCTGTCTCGTTCACGGCGAGGTCATTGGTCAGATCAAGGCGGACTCGGTGACGCTGTCGCGATCCTCGCGCGTCGAGGGCGACGTGCTGCACGACACGCTCGCCATCGAACCCGGCGCGCGTCTCGACGGCCACTGCCGTCGCCTCGAGACCGTCGCCGACGACGACCCGAAGCTCGATCTCGTTATCACCGGCGTCAACAAGACGTCGTTCTGAACGGCCGGCGCCGGGCGCGCCGCGGCGCGCTCAGGTGCGGGTGATTGCCCGGACGAAGACGTCCGTGTCGGCATTGCCTCCCGACAATACGACGCAGACCGTGTCGGCCTTCGCCGGCAGGCGGTGCTGGAGCACCGCAGCGAGGCCCGTTGCGCCTCCGGGCTCGACGACCACGCGCGCGCTTTCGTATGCGACGGCCATGGCTTCCATCGTTTCCGTGTCCGACACCGCGACCCCGCCGGCGAGCAGGCGGCGGTTGATTTCGAACGTGATCGCGCCCGGTGTCGGCACGAGAAGCGCATCGCAGATCGAGCTCGAACCAGGCGTGTTGCGCTCGCGCCGGCCGGTGGCGAGCGAGCGGGCGGTATCGTCGAAACCTGACGGCTCGACCGCATAGACCTTCGTCGCGGGCGCGGTGTCGGCAAGCGCGATCGCGCATCCGGCGACGAGGCCGCCGCCGGAGCAGGGGACGACGACGGCGTCCGGTGCGAACCCCAGCTCGGCGCACTGTTCCGCAATCTCCAGCCCGATCGTACCCTGGCCGGCAATGATGTCCGGATGGTCGTAGGGCGGCACCACCGCGGCACCTGTCCGCTCGATGATCCGGGCCGCGATCGCTTCGCGATCCTCGCCGTTTCGGTCGTAGAGAACGACCTCGGCTCCGTAGCCCTTCGTGCGCGCGATTTTCACCGGCGGCGCGTCGGAGGGCATGATGATGGTTGCCGGAATACCGAAGTCGCGCGCCGTCATCGCGACCGCCTGGGCATGGTTGCCGGACGAATAGGCGACGACGCCGCGTGCCCTCTGTGCCGGAGAGAGCTTGGCGATGCGGTTGTAGGCTCCCCGGATCTTGAAGGCGCCCATCTGCTGGAACATCTCGCATTTGAGGAGGACGCGCAGGCCGGCGAGCCTATTGATCGCCTCGAATTCGAGGATCGGCGTGCGCCGCGCGACGCCGGTGAGCCTTCGCGCAGCATCCCGCACGTCGGCGATCGTCGGCGGTGCCGGCATCTCAGATACGGGCGAGTAAGGCATCGATGGCCGCCCGGGATTCGGGTTCGGAAAGCGTCGGGACATGGCCGCTCCGCGGTACTTCGACGGCGATCATGTCGGGCTTCGCCTCCTGCATGCGCCGGACGCAGTCGCGTGACAGGATGTCGGACTGCTCGCCGCGTAACAGCAGCACAGGGATGTTCGCGAGGGACCGGAACAGCGGCCACATGTCCGGGATCGTATAGCCAGGCTGCAGCGCCGGCTTGATGATGTCGATGTCCCAGTCGAAGCGGAGCTTGCCGTCCTCGCACTCTCGGAACGTGTTATGCGCCATCCGGAGCCAGATGCCCTCGTCCTGGAAGGTCAGGTTGGGGAACATGGTCTTGATCGTCGCGACGGCGTCGTCCCAGCTGTCCTGCGGACGTTCTTCCTTCATGTAGGCGATGATATGGCCGAGGCCTTCGGTCTCGACTTCCGGGCCGATGTCGTTGAGGACGACGCCCGCAAGCATCGTGGGCATCGCCGCCGCCATCGCCATGCCGACGATCCCGCCGAGAGAGGTGCCGATCAGGACGACGCGGTGAACGTTCAGCGACGTCAGGATGTCATGGACGTCGCGCAGGTACACCCGGGCATCGTAATTGCGCCAGTCCTTGTCGTAGTCCGACCTGCCTCGTCCGCGATAGTCCGGCGCGATGACGCGCCGCCCGTCGGTGCTGACGCGGTCCGCGAGCGAGGCGAAGTCCTTCGAATTGCGGCTGAGCCCGCCGAGGCAGAGGATGGGGTGGCGCGCGTCCTGCGGGTCGCCGTAATCGCGGACGTAGAGCGAGAGGCCGTCCTGGGTCGTGATGCGGCGTTCGACGAAACCCATTCGCGTCACAGGCCGAAGAGGCCGGGAAGGTCGGCAAGCGTCCGGATCTCTGCTTGCGGAGCGGCGGGCAGGTTCTCGCGCGGCTGCTGGAACCGGTTCACCCAGGCGACCGCGAAGCCGAAGGTACCGGCACCATGCGCATCCCAGCCGTTCGACGACAGGAAGGCGATGCGCGACGGCTGCGTCTTCAGGTTGTCGACCGCGAGCTGGTAGACCGAGGGGTGCGGCTTGAAAATGCCGACGCTCTCGACCGAGAGGATCGCGTCGAGCAGCGGATAGAGTCCCGCGTTCTTGGCGGCGGCGATCAGCATCGAGGGTGCGCCGTTCGACAGGATTGCCGTGCGGTAGCCGCCGTCCCGAAGCTTCTTCAGCGTACCGGCGACCTCCGGATAGGCGTCGAGTTCGAGATACATCTCCATCAGTTTCGCCCGAAGCGGGGCGTTGTCGATGCCGAAGCGGCGAAGGGCGAAGTCGAGCGCGTCTCCGGTGACTGCCCAGAAATCCTCATGCCGGCCCATCAGGCTGCGCAGCCATGTGTACTCGAGCTGTTTCTGGCGCCAGACCTGGGATATCGCGTCGGCGTCGGGGCCGATCTCGTCGCGCAGCCGCGCCGCCGCCGAGTGGACGTCGAATAGCGTTCCGTAGGCGTCGAAGACGCAGGCGTCGATTTCCGCGAAGCGGGGGTCGGACATGGGCTCCTCCTTGCGGGCGTACCCTAGCGCCGGCGCGGGGAGGCGGCAACGCCTGCGGGTGCGCCGGCGTCGATCGTGGCATCAGATGTAATTGGACTAGCGCTTGAGGTCGCGGACGATGGCCTCGGCGACCATCGATTCCCCGAGGCGAGCGCGATAGACCTGAAGGTTCTCGATCACCCGCTGCACATAGTTGCGGGTCTCGCGATAGGGGATCATCTCGATCCAGTCGATCGGATCGACATCGCCGTTCCGCGGATCGCCGTTGGACTTCACCCAGCGCGCTGCCGCGCCGGGCCCGGCATTGTAGGCGGCGACGGCGAGGATGTAGGAACCGTCGAACCGGTCGAGCATCTCGCCGAGATAGGCGCGCCCGAGGCGGATGTTGTAGTCGGGCTCCTCGGTGAGCTTGCCGCGGGAGTAGTGGACCTGGAGGTTGCGGGCGACGCCGCGCGCCGTCTCCGGCATGAGCTGCATCAGGCCGCGCGCACCCGCACTGCTGACCGCGGTATGGTCGAAGTTGCTTTCCTGGCGAGCGATGGCATGGAGGAGGGCCTGTTCCGGATTGCCGCGCGGCATATCCATCACCGGATAGGCCACGTCGGGCAGAGCGGCGCCGGCGAGGTAAGCCTTGCGGCCGGCGCGCACCGCGAGATCGCGGCGCCCGATCCGGGTCGCGAGCTCGGCCGTCATCTGGTGATCGGCGACACCGTCGCCGTCGGTCAGCGCGTCGATGAACGGGCGAATGTGATCCGCTGCGCCGATCTGGTTGAGCATGAGGACGATGCGGACGCGCTCGTCCTTCGCGAACGCCGCCCGCTGCGCCTTCGACGGGCTGACGTCCGAAGCCCGAAGCGCGATCGTACGACCGATGCGCGCGGCCGCGAGCTGGCCGTAATAGGTGGTGTCGTGGGCGCTCGCTTCGGTGAAGTACTTCTCGGCGGCTTTTGCGTTCCCGGCATCGCTCGCCGCGCGGCCGGCCCAGTAGGCGGCACGCGCCTTGCTGATCGGATAGTTCACGGCTTCGCGGATGCGTTCGAAGTGGACGAGCGCCTGCTTCGGCTCGCGCAGGAACCGGAGCGCGATCCAGCCCGCCATCCACTCGGCTTCGGCGTAGCGCGCGCCTTCCTTGAGGCCGTTGGCGGCGGCGAGGCGGTAAGCTTCCGAAACGTGGCCCTTCTCGAGCAGGCGGCGAGAGACGATCGAGCGCTCGTTCCACCACAACTCTGCGTAGGGCGCATCGGCCGGGATGTCCTTCAGGATCTCGTAGGCTTCGTCGTCGCGGTCCTTGCGGCGGCGCCAGCGCGCGCGCTCGTACTGGAGCCCGATGTCCTCGCGGAGCGACGGCGGCACCTGCTTGATGTGCCAGTCGACCCCGCCGCGGAACGACCGCAGCGCGATTTTGGCCATGGCGAGATGCTGGACGCCCTTGTCGACCATCTTCACGGTCCGGCGGGCCTGAACATAGTTGCCGTCCCAGAGCAGCCGGTCGAGCCGTGCTGCGTGGTCTTCCTTCGTCAGGTGCTTGCGCCAGGCGCTCAGGAACTGGCGTTCCTGCGTCGTGCCGAAGCTTTCATTGATCCAGGTCTCCCGGATCAGCGCCTTGGCGCGCTCCGTCTTGCCGCGGGACATGAGCGCGGAGATAAGACGGATGCGCCCGTCGGTCGTCTGCGGCGGGTTGGCCGCGAACCACTTAAGCGCGGTCTCGTCGGGCACGCGCTCGGTCATCGCTTCCTCGGCGCGGCGGATCAGGGTTGAGCGTCCGGGCCAGCCCGCATTGGCATCGCGAAAGGCGGCGATTTCGGAGAAGTCGTAGCTCGTTCCGGGACGGCTCATGTCGAGCCAGTCGAGCACCTTTGCGAGGTCGCGCGATTTCGCGCCGGCGGCGATCGAATGCGCCCGCGACCAGCGGCCCTGCGCGGCGGCCGCGAAGGCAGACGCATAGGTTTTGGCGTCGGCGTCTGAAAGCGGCTTGAGGCCCGCGTCGCTCGTCGCGGCATGCGCGGCTCCGACCGGAACCGAAGTGACATATCCCGTCAGCGCCGGCGCCGATATCAAGGCGCCTGCGACGGCGGCGGCGAGCCAGAAACGACGGCCCCAGCTCATGATCCGTAAATCCAAGACACGCAAGGCATTCCAGTAGGGACCAACTTGGTTAAATCCCGGTTAAGGCATGGCGCGGCAGCAACAGTACCCTGTTCCTCGCGCGCGCTCAAATGCCCGTCATTCAACGGGTTTTCGGGTGGCGCCGGTCCGCTTGTCGCGTCACGGGCCGGTGTGTAATGTGCGCGCTAGTCTGAAACGGTACATACCGGGGGGAGGCCGCCATGTTCAGCGGTTCCATATGCGCACTGATCACGCCGTTCCGTAACGGTGAGGTCGACGAAAAGGCGTTCGGCGATTTCGTCGAATGGCAGATCAGCGAAGGCACGCACGGCCTCGTTCCGGTCGGCACGACCGGCGAGTCGCCGACGCTGAGCCACGCCGAGCACAAGCGCGTCGTCGAGATGTGCATCGAGATCGCCGACAAGCGTGTGCCCGTGATCGCCGGCGCGGGATCGAACTCGACCGCCGAGGCGATGGAGCTGATGGAGCACGCGAAGGAAGCCGGCGCCGACGCCGCCCTCGTTGTCACGCCCTATTACAACAAGCCGACGCAGGAAGGCCTGTTCCGCCATTTCGAGGCGCTCAACAAGGTCGGGCTGCCGATCATCATTTACAACATTCCGGGCCGGTCGGTGATCGACATGACGGTCGCGACGATGGCGCGCTGCGCCGAACTTGAGAACGTCATCGGCGTCAAGGACGCGACGGCCGCGGTCGGCCGCGCGACCGAACAGAAGCTCGCCTGCGGCGACGATTTCTGCCAGCTCTCGGGCGAGGACGTCACCCAGCTCGGCTTTCTCGCGCAGGGCGGGGTGGGGTGCATTTCGGTGACCGCCAATATCGCACCCAAGCTGATGTCGGAAATGCACGAGGCCTGGCAGGCAGGAAACCTAAAGGAAGCGCAACGCATCAACGAGCGCCTGACGCCGCTTCACACCGATCTTTTCTGCGAAGCCAATCCGGGCCCCGTGAAGTACGGCGCGAGCCTCCTCGGCAAGTGCGCCGACGAGCTTCGCCTGCCGCTGGTGTCGATCACCGAGCAGTCGCGCGCGAAGGTCGAGCGGGCGATGCGGCACGCCGGCCTCCTGAACTAGGCGAGACCGAGGACGGCAATGGCGAAGTCCGACGCCGCCCTTCAGCCGGCCGCAGCTCAGAACCGGCGGGCCAGGCACGACTACGAGATCGAGGACTCGCTCGAGGCCGGCATCATCCTGACCGGGTCAGAGGTCAAGGCGCTGCGCCAGGGCCGCGCCAACATCGCCGAATCCTATGCCAAGGCGCAGGACGGCGAGATCTGGCTCGTGAATGCCTACATTCCCGAATACAAGCAGGCCGGTCAGTTCAACCATGAACCGCGGCGGCCGCGAAAGCTCCTCCTCAACCGGCGCGAGGTCGACAAGCTGCTGGCAGCGACCGACCGCGAGGGCATGACGCTGATCCCGCTCAAGCTCTATTTCAACCGGCGCGGCATCGCCAAGGTCGAGCTCGGCGTTGGCCGCGGCAAGAAGCATTACGACAAGCGCGAAAGCGACAAGAAACGCGATTGGGACCGCCAGAAGGCGCGGCTCATGCGCGAGAAGGGCTGAAACGGTGAGCAAGGACGACGATCCCGTGCGCCTTGACGGGTATCGCGAAAAGCTCGTCCGCCGGAAAGAAGAGTGGGCGCGCGAAGGCAGGCTAATGACCGGAGAGGCCGGACCCCAGGCGGGCGACGCGCGTCTGCCGCCGGGCCAACGCCTCGTCCAGAACTGGCCGGTGCTGGATCTCGGCGTCCAGCCGGACATTCCGCGCGAGAAATGGATCTTCACCGTCGACGGGCTCGTCGAGGTGCCGCTGCGCTGGAAGTGGGACGACTTCATGGCGCAGCCGCAGGTCACGGTTACGTCCGACATCCACTGCGTCACCGGCTGGTCGCGCTACGACAACGCATGGACCGGAGTTCACGTCGCGCACATCCTCGACATGTGCAAGCCGGAGAAGGAGGCTATGCACTGCCTCTTCTACTGTTCCGACGGCTACACCACGAACATCCGTATCGACCGCTTCGCCGATGCCGACGTCGTGCTTGCCCATTCGTGGGAGGGCACGCACCTGACGAAGGAGCACGGTGGCCCGGTCCGCGCGGTCATCCCGAAATGGTATTTCTGGAAGAGCGCCAAGTGGATCCGCCGTATCGAGTTCGTCGCGGCCGACGAGCCGGGCTTCTGGGAAGACCGCGGCTACCACAACGAGGGCGATCCGTGGAAGGAAGAGCGCTACTCCTGAGCGCTCCGCACGGGCCGGATCACGCCGCTGGGAACCAGTGACGCGTTCGGTTGGCAAAGGCGACGAGCGACAGCATCACCGGCACTTCGACGAGAACGCCGACGACGGTCGCGAGCGCGGCGCCGGACTCGAGCCCGAACAGGCTGATGGCGACCGCGACGGCAAGCTCGAAGAAGTTCGACGTGCCGATAAGCGCGCATGGCGCCGCGACATCGTAGGGAATGCGCCAGACGCGCGCGCCGACATAGGCGACGGCAAAGATGCCGTAGGACTGGATCACCAGCGGCACGGCGATCAGCGCGATCAGGAGCGGCCGGTCGAGGATCACCTGCCCCTGGAACCCGAACAGCAGGACCACCGTGGCGAGGAGGCCGCAGACCGAAACGGGCTTGATCGCGCCGGTGAAGCGCGCGACCGCGGCCTCAGGGTTTTCGCCGCGCCGGGCGTGACCGACGAGCGCTGCGCGGGTCGCGGCACCGGCGGCGAGCGGGATGACGACATAAAGCGCGACCGAGAGCAGCAGCGTCTCCCACGGGACGGTGAGGTCTGTAACGCCGAGCAGGAACGCGACGATCGGCGCGAAGGCGAAGATCATGACGACGTCATTCAGCGAGACCTGGACAAGAGTGTAGGTCGCGTCGCCGCGCGTCAGCTGGCTCCAGACGAAGACCATCGCCGTGCACGGAGCGGCGCCGAGAAGGATCAGGCCGGCAATGTACTGTTGCGCGTCGGCGGCTGGGATGAGATCGGCGAAGACCGTTTCGAAGAACAGAACGCCGAGGGCCGCCATGGTGAAGGGCTTGATCAGCCAGTTGACCACGAGCGTCACCACGAGCCCCTTCGGCCGGTCGCCGATGTGGCGCAGGCTCGCGAAATCGACATTGACCATCATCGGGTAGACCATCGCCCAGATCAGCACCGCGACGACCAGATTGACCGACGCGTATTCGATCGACGCAAGCATTTCGAAAAGGCCGGGAAATGCGTTGCCGAGCGCGAGTCCGGCGGCGATGCAGAGTGCGACCCAGACCGAGAGCCACTTCTCGAAAAAGCCGATGCCGGCGGGTTCGGGGACAGCCCGGGCGGCGAGGAAAGCGGGGTCGGTCATCGGCGGGCGGCCTTTCTGCCGGGAGGGCGTGGGGAGGCTGAGACGGCAGCGCAAATCTCGGGATGGCCGCCGCAGCAGTCGTCGGTGAGGAAGCCAAGGAGGCCCCGCATCGCGGAAACGTCGATGGCGTAGAAGACCTGGCGTCCGATGCGTCGCGCGGTGACGAGGCCGGCGCGCTCGAGGGCGGCGAGGTGGAACGACATGCGCGTCGGAGCGATGTCGAGTTCCGTCGCGATCTCGCCCGACGGAAGCCCGTCCGGCGCATGGCGCACGAGAAGCCGGTATGCGGCGAGCCGGTCCGAATGGGCGAGCGCGCCGAAAGCGGCGATGGCGGCATCTTCAATCATCCAATACTACAAGCATATTTGTAGTATTGGCGCAAGCACCCGTCCGTCGCAAATCCCACAGGGCTTTCAGGAGAGCCTGGAGCGGACCTCGCGGAACACGTCCTCGAACATCGCCTCGGTGAGGCGACCGGTGTTCGTGTTGTAGCGCGAGCAGTGGTAGCTGTCCGCGAGGACGAGGCCGTTGGAAAGCTCGTGCATCGCGGCATGGCCGAACGCGTAGGACGCGCGCCGTTCTCCGAGCGTCGACAGGATCGTGTTATGGGCGATGCTCCCGAGCGCGACGATGATACGGAGATTCTTCATCGCGCCGATTTCGGAGACGAGGAACGGCCGGCAGCTTGCGATCTCTGCGCCGACCGGCTTGTTCTCGGGCGGCACGCAGCGCACGGCGTTGCATATCCGGCAGTCGACGAGGCCGAGCCCGTCGTCGGGGCGCTTGTCGTAAGTGCCCGCCGCGAAGCCGAAACGGCCGAGCGTCTGGTAGAGAAGGTCGCCCGCGTAGTCGCCGGTGAAGGGACGCCCGGTCCGGTTCGCCCCCTTCACGCCGGGGGCGAGCCCCACGATGAGGAGACGCGCGTCGAGCGGGCCGAAGGAGGGGACCGGCGCGTTATGCCAATCCGGCCATGCCGCGCGGTTCTGTTCGCGATACTCGACGAGCCGCGGGCAAAGCGTGCAATCGTGCGGCGGCCCGTCGGGTGTCGCCGGAGCCGGATCTGGCCGGGCCACGCTCAGGCGTCTTCGTAGTCGTCGTACTCCGGTTCAGGGTTTGCCGGCGTCGGCGAGCGCCCGGTCGGGCGTTTCACGATCGCGGGCATCTCGTCTTCGTCGCGGCGGTTCTCGCGCGCGATGAACTTCGAGAGATCCTGGAGTTCGACGAAGGTATCGGCCTGGCGGCGCAGTTCGTCGGCGACCATCGGCGGCTGAGCGCGGAAGGTGCTGACGACGGAGACGCGCACGCCCTTGCGCTGAACCGCTTCAACCAGCCGGCGAAAATCGCCGTCGCCGGAGAACAGGACCGCATGGTCGATATGAGCCGCCATTTCGAGCATGTCGATGGCGAGTTCGACCTCCATGTTGCCCTTCACCTTGCGCCGCCCGGCCGGATCGACATGCTCCTTCATGGGCTTCGTGACCATGCTGTAGCCGTTGTAGTCGAGCCAGTCTATCAGAGGGCGGATCGGGGAATATTCCTGATCATCGGCGAGGGCGGTGTAATAGAAGGCGCGCACGAGATGTCCCTTTCCGCGGAACAGCTCGAGCAGGTTCTTGTAATCGATGTCGAAGCCGAGAGACTTGGCCGCGGAATAGAGGTTCGGGCCGTCGATAAACAACGCAATGCGTTCGTTGGGATTGAAATGCATCATCCAGGGAAGTCCATTTACGGGGGGATGCTCCTGACAATCGTCCCGAGGGACAGGTGCCACCCGTCGGGAGCATCGTTTGGTGTGACGACCGAAGTATAACATTTTCTTTTGGATACAACGAGTTATCTGTTTATCGATGTTTCAGGCCCTCATCGCGATTGGATCCAACCTTCCCGTCCCAGGCTGCGCCGATTCCGCTGCGACCTGCGAGGCGGCGCTTAACGCGTTGGAAATGCACGACATTCGTATTGCTGGGCGGTCTCGCTGGTATCGGACTGCGCCGGTTCCGGCTTCCGACCAGCCGGATTTCATCAATGGCGTCGTCGCGGTCGAAACGCCCTTGGACCCGGTTGCGCTGCTTGCCGTTCTCCATGCCGTGGAAGACCGATTCGCCCGGCGCCGGTCGGTCCCAAACGCGGCTCGCACGCTCGATCTCGACTTGATCGACGTCGCCGGAGTGATCCGGGACGGGCCGGATGGGCCTATCCTGCCTCACCCGAGGATGCAGGATCGGGCGTTCGTCCTGATCCCGCTCCGGGACGTCGCGCCCGCCTGGCGTCATCCGGAGACGGGTCTGGACATCGCCGCGATGCTGGCGGCGTTGACGGAAGGTCAGAGCTGTTGTCCGATCTCGTCTTAACGGCCTGAAATGCTTGCTTTTGAAGGCGCCAAACCTTATATACGCTGCACTTCCGGCAGATGCAGATGCAAAGAGAGTGAGCCATGGCCCGCGTTACCGTCGAAGATTGCGTCCTCAAGGTTCCGAACCGCTTCAAGCTCGTCATGATGGCGGCCCAGCGGTCGCGCGAGCTTTCCGTCGGGGCAGAACTTTCGGTTGACCGGGACAACGACAAGAACCCCGTCGTCGCCCTCCGCGAAATCGCCGACGAGACGATCGCGCTCGACAAGCTCGAGACCTCGATTGTCGAGGGCCTGCAGCGCAACATCGATGTGGACGAGCTGGTTGAGGAAGAGGACGAGATGTTCCAAGTGAGCGAGGCTCTGACCGAGCTCGCGGGCCTCGTCGACAGCGTCTCCGGCGGCGAGTCCGACGACGATGCCGAGGGCGATTCCGAGCTCTCCAGCGGCTTCGAGGACATCTCGGCCGAGGACGCCAACAAGGAAGACTGATCCGTTGCGGAGGCGTCGCCCGGCACCTCCGCGATCTAGCGGCGTCGTCTCCGGCGTCGCGCTTCCGGCCGGGAGGCTGGCATCCTCATGATGCGCCAGTACGAACTCGTCGAACGGGTGCGCGCCTACGACCCGTCGGCGGACGAGGCGGCGCTCAACCGGGCCTACGTGTTTTCGATGAAGGCGCACGGCTCGCAGATGCGGGCCTCGGGCGATCCCTATTTCTCCCATCCTGTAGAAGTCGCGGGCATACTCACCGACTACCGGCTCGACACGTCCTCGATCGTCACGGGGCTTCTCCACGACACGGTAGAAGACACGGTCGCGACCATCGCCGAGATCCAGTCGCTGTTCGGCCCCGACGTCGCGCGCCTCGTCGATGGCGTCACCAAGCTGTCGAAGCTCGAACTCCAGTCCCAGGACACGCGTCAGGCGGAGAACTTTCGGAAGCTCCTGCTCGCGATTTCGGACGACATTCGCGTGCTTCTCGTGAAGCTCGCCGACCGCCTCCACAACATGCGGACGCTCCACTACATCAAGGAGCCCGAGAAGCGCGCGCGTATCGCGCGGGAGACGATGGAGATCTATGCGCCGCTCGCCGAGCGCATCGGCATCCAGGAAATCAAGGAAGAGCTCGAGGACATCGCGTTTCGCGAACTCTACCCGCAGGCCGCCGCATCCATCGCAAGCCGCCTCGACTTCCTCAAGGAGGAAGCGCAAAGCGTCGTCGCCCGGATCACCGACGAGATACGACGGACGCTCGTCGAGGCCGAGGTCGAGGCCTGGGTGTCGGGCCGCGCCAAGCGTCCGGTTTCGATCTGGCGCAAGATGCAGCGCAAGAATGTCGAGTTCGAGCGGCTGACCGACATCATGGCGTTCCGCGTCGTCGTCGCCACCGTCGAGGACTGCTACAAGGCGCTCGGCGTCGTCCATACCAAATACCGCGTCATCCCGGGCGAGTTCGACGACTACATTTCGACGCCTAAGCTCAACGGCTACCAGTCGCTCCACACCGCGGTGATCGGCCCCGAGATGCGGCGCATCGAGGTGCAGATCCGCACGACGCAGATGCACGAGATCGCCGAGCTCGGCGTCGCCGCACACTGGCAATACAAGCAGGGCTCCGGGTCGGGCATGACGGAGGGACGGCGATATCGCTGGGTGCGCCAGCTTCTGGACATTCTGGAAAGCACGAATAATCCGGACGAGTTCCTGCAGCACTCCAAGCTCGAGATGTTCCCGGACCAGGTCTTCTGCTTCACGCCGAAGGGTGAGATCATCAACCTGCCGCAGGGCGCGACGCCGATCGACTTCGCCTATGCCGTTCATTCCGAAATCGGCGATCGATGCATCGGAGCGAAGATCAACGGTAAGATGGCGCCGCTGCGGACCGAACTCAACAATGGCGACCAGGTCGAAGTGCTGACGTCCGCGAACGGAGCCCCGTCGCCGATGTGGGAGCAGTGGGTCGTGACCGGCAAGGCACGCGCCCGTATCCGGCGTTATATCCGCGCCGAGCAGCGCGAGGAGTTCATGAAGCTCGGCCGGGCAATGCTCGACCGCGCGTTTCGAGCGGTCTCTTACGTCCAGCCATCGGAGTTTACGACCGAACAGCTGCAACGTTTCGGCGTCACGGACACCGATGCGCTGATAGAGATTGTGGGCAAAGGCGACCTGCCGGCGCAGTCCGTCGTATCCGCTGTCGTGCCTGCTGAATTGATTGCCTCCATCGCCCCCGCGTTGTCCGTGCCCGAGGCGGATCAGGTTCTGCAGTTCCAGGGACCCGACGGGACCGCCAGCAAGAACGTCGCCATTCCGATCCGCGGCCTGACGCCCGGGATGGCAATCCATTATTCCAATTGCTGTCATCCGCTGCCGGGCGACCAGATCGTCGGCATCCTGACACCGGGCAAGGGCGTTTCGATCCATACCCGGGATTGCGAGACCCTCGACAGTTTCGCCGACACGCCCGAGCGCTGGGTCGATGTCGCCTGGGACCTCGGGCCCGAGACGCCGGAGACCCATGTCGGACGCATCAATCTGGTGGTCGCGAACGAGCGCGGCACGCTTGGCACCTGCACCACGGTAATCGCCAAAAATCTCGGTAATATCAATAACTTGAAGATTACCAACCGGTCCGAAGACTTCTTCGAGATGGTGCTCGACATCGAGGTGCAGGATTCCCGGCACCTGAACGACATCATCGCGGCACTTCGGGCGACGCCCGAGATCACTTCGGTCAACCGCGCGCGCGGCTGAGGCGCGCGGCCAAATCCTGCATGACAGCGGGAGTCTTGCGGCGCTATGTTCCGGGCGCCCGAGGCGGAACCCGGAACGGAGCCGGAAAGGCCATGGAAAAGAGATACCTGCGACTGGGCGTGAACATCGATCACGTCGCGACCATCCGGAACGCCCGCGGCGGCGCCCACCCGGACCCGGTGCGCGCAGCGCGTGCGGCCGCGGCCGCCGGCGCCGACGGCATCACCGCGCATCTGCGGGAGGACCGGCGGCACATGACCGATGACGATATCCTCCGTCTCAGCTCGGGCATCGACCTGCCGCTCAACCTCGAAATGGCGGCGACCGGGGAGATGCTCGAAATCGCGCTGCGCCACAAGCCGCATGCTGCCTGTATCGTGCCCGAGAAGCGCGAGGAGCGCACGACGGAAGGCGGTCTCGATGCCGTGCGCGGTTTCGACCAGCTGGTGCCGTTCGTGCGCCAGCTCGGCGATGCCGGCATCCGCGTCTCCCTGTTCATCGAGGCAGATCCGGCCCAGATCGACGCGGCGAAGGCGCTCGGCTCGCCGGTGGTCGAGCTCCATACCGGCGCCTATTGCGACGCGGCTGGTGCGGAACGCGACCGGCATTTCGCAAGAATCCGGGACGCCGCCGCCCATGCCGAGAACCAGGGTATCGAATGCCATGCCGGACACGGTCTCTCGTTCGACACGGTTGCGCCGGTCGCGGCGATCCCGACGATCGTAGAGCTCAACATCGGCCATTTCCTGATCGGCGAGGCGATCTTCGGCGGGCTCGAGAGCGCCATCCGGCGCATGCGCGCGCTGATGGACAAGGCGCGCGCCGGGGCGCAGGGCGAGCGCAGCGCGTGAGCGATTCGGTTTAGGATTTCCCATGATAATCGGCATCGGTAGCGATCTCATAGACATCCGGCGCGTCGAGAAGACCCTCGCGCGGTTCGGAGAACGCTTCACCGAACGGTGTTTCACGGACCTCGAACGCCAGAAGAGCGACCGACGGCGCCTGAGGGCGGCGAGCTACGCCAAGCGCTATGCCGCCAAGGAGGCCTGCTCGAAGGCGCTCGGGACAGGGTTCCGCAAGGGCGTGTTCTGGCGCGACCTGGGCGTGGTGAACCTTCCGGGCGGCAAGCCGACGATGAAGCTGACCGGCGGCGCGCTGCGTCGTCTCGAGGAAATCACCCCAGCCGGGATGGACGTCCAGATCGATCTCACCATTACCGACGAGCCCCCGATCGCCCAGGCCATGGTGATCATTACCGCCGTACCCCGGCCTTTGCCTTGACAGGCCTCCGCGCGGGCCACTAAACCCGCCCAAACATAGAGTTACGGACCTGATGGCAACAAAGAAATCCGGCGGTCTCTGGGATACGGTCAAGACGCTGATCTATGCCGTGCTGATCGCGCTCGGTATCCGGACCTTCGCCTTCGAACCCTTCAACATCCCGTCGGGATCGATGATCCCGACGCTCCTTGTCGGCGACTACCTGTTCGTGTCCAAGTACACCTATGGATACAGCCGCCATTCGCTGCCGCTGAGCCTGCCGCTGATCCCGGGGCGCGTCTTCGGCTCGTTGCCGAAGCGCGGCGATGTCGCGGTGTTCAAGCTGCCGCGCGACAACAAGACAGACTACATCAAGCGCATCGTGGGCCTGCCCGGGGATCGCGTTCAGGTTCGCGAGGGGCGGCTCTATGTCAATGGCGACCTCGTTGACCGGAAGCCGGTAGCGCCGTATCAGGTGCCGGGTCCCTTCGGCACTCGGGTCGATATCGCGCAGTACGTCGAGACTCTTCCGGGCGGCGCCAAGCACCTCATTATCGAGCGATCCGACGCCGATCCGCTCGACAACACGGGCATCTTCACGGTGCCGGAGCGGCACGTCTTCGCCATGGGCGACAACCGCGACGACTCGCTCGACAGCCGCGTGCTCAACCAGGTCGGATTCGTACCGATCGAGAACCTCGTCGGGCGCGCCGAGTTCATATTCTTTTCGCACAACTCGACCGCCTATCTCTGGGAGATCTGGAAGTGGCCGGGCGCTATCCGCTGGTCGCGGATTTTCCGGTCGATCGACTGACGCCGCGATGACGGTGCGTGGCGTCCTCCGACCCGAAACGAAGAAGATCGAGGACGTTCTCCTCTACAACTTCCGGCGGCCCGAACTTCTGGAGCGAGCGCTCACCCATACGAGCCTGCGCCAGTCGAAAAGCGACCCGAGCTACGAGCGTCTCGAATTCCTCGGCGACCGCGTGCTCGGGCTCCTGATCGCCGAGCTGCTGCTCGAGCGCTTTCCCAATTCGGCTGAAGGCAAGCTCGCACCGCGGCTCGCGGCGCTCGTCAGCGGCCGCGTGCTCGCGGACGTCGCACGTTCGTTCGGGCTCGGTGAGTTCATTCTCATGAGCGACGGCGAGAGCGCCGCCGGCACGCGAGACCGGCGTTCAGTTCTCGCCGACTGCTGCGAGGCGATCATCGGTGCTTTGTACCGCGACGGCGGCCTCGAAGCCGCACGGACCTTCGTGCATCGGCTCTGGCTGCCGCTGATCGACGACGTGGAACCGCGGGTCGCCAAGACCGAACTCCAGGAATGGCTGCAGGCGCGCGGCCTGCCGCTTCCCGAATACGTCGTCGTCGACCGCGAGGGGCCGCCGCATCAGCCGCTGTTCACGATCGAACTGATTGTCAGCGGCCAGGAGCCGGTACGCGCGACCGGGCGTTCGAAGCGTGCTGCGGAACTGGAGGCGGCGGAGATGATGCTGGAACGGATAGGCGAGAGGTCATGAGCGGCAACGAGGAAACCCGCTGCGGCTTCGTCGCACTGCTCGGTGCGCCCAATGCCGGCAAGTCGACGCTGATGAACGCCATGGTCGGCGCCAAGGTATCGATCGTCACGCCGAAGGTGCAAACCACCCGCTCGCGAATTCTCGGCGTCACCAGCGAGGGCGCAGCGCAGCTCGTCTTCGTCGACACGCCCGGCATTTTCCGGCCGCGCCGCCGTCTTGACCGCGCCATGGTCGCGGCGGCCTGGGGCGGAGCAGCGGACGCCGACGTCATCGTGCTTCTCATCGACGCGAAGGCGGGGATCGACGAGAACACGCAGCGCATTATCGACGGTCTCAAGACCGCCGGGCGCAAGGCCATCTGCGTGTTCAACAAGGTGGATGCCGTCAAGCGCGAACGGCTTCTCACGCTGACCGACCGGCTCCGGTCGGAGGAGACCTTCACCGATTTCTTCATGATTTCCGCGCTGACCGGCGACGGCGTTGCCGACCTCCGCAAGGCGCTCGCCGAACGGCTGCCCGTGGGGCCCTGGCATTTCCCGGAGGATCAGCTCTCCGACATGAACGACAGACTGTTCTCCGCCGAGATCACGCGCGAGAAGCTGTTCCTCAACCTGCACCAGGAGCTTCCCTATTCGCTGACGGTCGAGACCGAGAAGTGGGAGCCGTTCGAAAACGGGGCGGTCAAGATCGAGCAGACGATCTATGTCGAACGCGACAGCCAGAAGGGCATTGTACTCGGCAAGGGCGGAGAGCGGATCCGGCGTATCCGGACGCTCGCCCAGGAGGAGCTCGAAGCGATACTCGAGCGTCCGGTTCATCTCTTTCTATTCGTCAAGGTGCGCGAGAACTGGGGCGAGGATCCCGAGCGCTATCGCGACTGGGGCCTCGATTTCTCGTCCGAGTAACGATTCCCTTGGGCCGGTAGATTTTTTCAGCGAGGAGTGATCAACTTCGCAGCGATATGTCGGTTGTGTTTTCGCATATCGGGTAGGACGATGAGATCGAACCTCCGGGTTTTCCTGACCGTTGCTTTCACGTTGATTGCGACGGTACCGGTTATTTACTTGGCGTTGTGGGTCGAGCGTACGGCACTCGAGAACGAGATTTCGGCCGTTCGCGAAAAGCACCTCCTCGTCGCCAAGAACATCACCTCTGCGCTCGAACGCTACGCCGCCGATCTCGAGTCGACCTTCAACTATCTCGTCGCCGTTTATGCGGCGCCGGGCCGCCCGGCCACCGCACCGGCGGAGCTGCTGCTCGCCGGCAAGTTCGGAATCGAGTGCCTGGCGGTCGCGACATTCGGGGAGGGCGGCCGTACCGAGCGTACCTTGCTCATGGCGGTCGAAGGTGCGGAGCGGTTGCCGCCTGGATTGTTCGACTTTCTGCGCTCCGCCGGCGCGTCGGGCACCCGGTTCACGCCGGTGATGGCGGGGATGAGCGGCAAGCCGCTTCTTTTCATCTACCGACGCCTTTCCCCGGATACCGTTGCCGTCGCTGCCATCGATCCGGGCTACTTCATCCGATTGCAGGAGGCGATCGCGTTCGGCCTCAAAGGGCATGCCGCGATCGTCGACCAGACGGGCAGGGTGATCGCGCATCCGAAGAAGTAATGGCAGCGCGAGATGCGGGACCTTTCCGGGCTCGATCCCGTTGCGCGAATGAAGGCCGGCGAGACCGGCGTCTCGCGCTTCGTGTCTCCGGCGCTGAACCAGGAGATGATATCGGCATATTCCGTGGTCATGGGCACTGGCTGGGGCGTCATGGTGCCTCAGCCCTTTGATGAACTTCGGGCGCATGCGGCCGGCGTGTTCCGCTATGCGTCGCCGTCGGTCTCGCGGGGATGATCTCTGCGGTGCTTCTCGGCTGGCTCGTCAGCAGTGCGCTCAGCGCCCGGTTGCGCGGCGTGGTCCGGGCGACCCGTAAGGTCCGCGACGGGGATCTCGGAGCCCGGGTCGGGGCCCAGCCGCGCTGGACGCCCGGCGAGATCCGGGAGCTGTCCGAAGCGTTCGACCGGATGGCGGAGCAGCTTCAGAGCGACAAGGCGATGATGGCGACGGCGCTTAAGGACGCGCGCAAGGCCGACCATGCGAAATCCGAGTTTCTCGCACATATGAGCCACGAGTTGCGGACGCCGCTCAACGCGATCCTCGGATTCTCGGCCATGATCGGGAACTCGATGGGCAGCACGGAGAAGATGGCGGAGTACGGCCAAGACATTCATCAGTCTGGCAGCCATCTGCTGTCGGTCATCAACGACATCCTCAACATCTCGACGATCGAGGCGGGGCGGCTCGTTTTCTCGGACCGCCCCACCCGGCTATCGGAGCTGTTCAACGAAGCGTTCGACCTTGTCCGGCAACAGGCGGAAGCTGCGGATGTGACGATCGAGACCGACATTTCCGACGATCTGCCGATGCTTACCATCGACCGTGTCAAGCAACGCCAGGTCCTCGTCAACCTTCTGTCGAATGCGCTCAAGTTCACGCCCCCGGGCGGCCACGTTGCGGTATCCGCGCACTGGGACGGAGAAAACGGCGTCCTCGTTTCCGTCTGCGATACCGGCATCGGCATGACCGCAGCCGAGATCGTGGTCGCGCTCACGTCGTTCGGGCAGGTCGAGCGCGGGATGGCGAGGAGCCAGGAGGGGACGGGTCTCGGCCTGCCGTTGGCAAAGAGCTTCGTAGAACTGCAGGGCGGAACCTTCGAAGTGCTCAGCACGCCCGGCGAAGGCACCGAAATCCTGATTCGATTTCCCGCTTCGAAACTACAATACGCTGCCGAATAGGAGCCCCGCGACGGGGTTTCGGCGGGAGACTGAAACGTCCGATGAACTGGTCCGACGAAGGTATCGTGCTGTCGGCGCGCAAGCACGGTGAAAGCGCCGCGATCGTGACGCTGCTGACGCGCGAGCACGGCCGCCACGCAGGGCTGGTACGCGGCGGATCGGGGTCGCGGGCGCGGGGAATCTACCAGGCCGGAAATCTCGTGGCGGCGGATTGGCACGCACGCCTTTCGGAGCATCTCGGCACCTATAGCTGCGAACTTGAAAAGCCGTATGCGGCGTCTCTCCTGACCGAGCGCTTGCCGCTCCTCGCGCTGGCATCCGCAGCCGCTCTTCTTGAGCGGCTGCTTCCCGAACGCGAGCCACATCCTGCGACGTTCGATGGCACGATCGGCCTGATTGAGGGACTCGGGGCGGGGCCGGGCTGGGAGCGCGCTTACGTGCTCTGGGAACTCGCATTCCTTTCGGACCTCGGTTACGGGCTCGACTTGGGCCGCTGCGCGGCGACCGGGACGGCCGACAATCTGGTCTATGTTTCCCCACGGACCGGGTGTGCCGTGTCGGAAACGGCCGGCGCGCCTTACCATGACCGGCTGCTCGCGCTGCCGGGCTTCCTGCGGCAGGCAGGGACGGCCGTGCCTGCCCCGGACGACCTGCTGGCGGGACTTCGGCTCACCGGCCATTTCCTCGCCATGTGTGCCAAGGATGCCGAGGCGGGGGATATTCCCGAGGCGCGCGGGCGCCTGATTGCCGGCCTGAGACGAACGGCAGCCTGAACGGGACGACGGGGACCGTCCGAATCACCGGGGTCTGTTATAACGGCGGAAGCGCCGGACGCCCGGATTTGCGGGCGTTTCCGGCTGACGGAGGCCCGCGTA
>JAYOEF010000019.1:3181-31049 GCA_038106605.1 Alphaproteobacteria bacterium | reverse complement strand
TCCCGATCGTCTGCCTGACCGGGCAGGTGCCGACGCACCTGATCGGCAACGACGCGTTCCAGGAAGCGGACACGACCGGCATCACGCGCGCCTGCACCAAGCACAACTACCTGGTGAAGGACATCCGCGACCTGCCGCGCATCATGCACGAGGCGTTCTACGTTGCGCGGAGCGGCCGTCCCGGCCCGGTGGTGATCGACCTGCCCAAGGATATCCTGATGGGCATCGGCAGCTACGACGACAACACCAAGAGCCTGACGACGCACAAGACCTACCAGCCGCGCACGCGGCCGGGCACGGACGAGATCGACCGTGCCGTCGCCATGATCGCGGCGGCGAAGCGGCCGGTGTTCTATTGTGGCGGCGGCGTGATCAACTCCGGCCCGAAGGCCTCGAAGTCGCTCGAGCGGCTCGTCAAGCTGACCGGCGCGCCGATCACGCTGACGCTGATGGGGCTCGGCGGCTATCCCGGCACCGATCCGCAGTTCCTCGGCATGCTCGGCATGCACGGGACGTACGAGGCCAATCTCGCGATGCACGATGCCGATCTGATCGTGGCCGTCGGCTCGCGCTTCGACGACCGGATCACCGGCAAGCTGACGGCGTTCGCGCCGCACGCGAAGAAGATCCACATCGACATCGATCCGTCCTCGATCAACAAGAACGTGCCGGTCGACCTGCCGATCGTGGGCGACGTCGGCACCGCGCTCGACATGATGCTGAAGGCGTGGAAGGCGAAGGATCTCAAGACCGACCGCAAGGCGCTCAAGGCGTGGTGGGACAAGATCTCCGGCTGGCGCGCGCGCGACTGCCTGAAGTACCAGCAGAACGGCGGGGTCATAAAGCCGCAGTATGCGATCGAGCGGCTCTACGAACTGACCAAGGACCGCGACTGCTACATCACGACCGAGGTCGGCCAGCACCAGATGTGGGCTGCGCAGTTCTACAAGTTCAACGAACCCAACCGGTGGATGACGTCGGGCGGCCTCGGCACGATGGGCTACGGCCTGCCGGCGGCGATCGGCGTGCAGATCGCGCACCCGGACTCGCTCGTCGTCGACATCTCGGGCGAAGCGTCGTTCCTAATGAACATGCAGGAGATGTCGACCGCGGTGCAGTACCGCGCGCCGGTGAAGGTCTTCATCACCAACAACCAGTACATGGGCATGGTGCGCCAGTGGCAGGAGCTGCTGCACGGCGGGCGCTATTCGGAGAGCTACACCGACGCGCTGCCGGACCTCGTGAAGCTCGCCGAGGCGTGCCAGTGGGTCGGGCTCCGCGCGACCAAGCCCGAGGAAGTCGACGGCGTGATCGAGGAGATGATCGCCTGCGACCGGCCGGTGATCGCCGACATCTGGGTCGACCAGACCGAGAACTGCTTCCCGATGATCCCGTCGGGGGCGGCGCACAACGAGATGCTGCTCGGCCCCGAGGACGAGGCGGCGAAGCCGATCTCGGAAGAGGGCATGGTGCTCGTCTGAGCGCCGGCACCGGAAAAACGTCATTATCTGGACTTCGGAGCGGAACCTTGGCCGTAGAGACTACGATTGAGCGCCACACGATCGCGGTGCTCGTGGACAACGAAGCGGGCGTGCTCGCCCGCGTGATCGGCCTGTTCTCGGGCCGGGGCTACAACATCGAAAGCCTGACGGTGGCCGAGACCGACGCTGCCGCAGGGCTGAGCCGCATCACGGTCGTCACCTCGGGCACGCCGATGATCATCGAGCAGATCAAGGCTCAACTCTCGCGCCTCGTGCCGGTGCATCGTGTCGTCGACCTGACGATCGAGGGCGCTTCCGTCGAGCGCGAGCTCGCGCTCGTCAAGGTCGCGGGCAAGGGCAACAAGCGCGTCGAGGCGCTGCGCATCGCGGACATCTTCCGCGCGCGCGCCATCGACAGCACCAACGACTCCTTCGTCTTCGAGATATCGGGTTCGACCCAGAAGCTGAACGCCTTCATCGATCTGATGGCGCCGCTCGGCCTCGTCGACGTCTCGCGCACCGGCGTGGTTGCTATTGCGCGAGGCAAGGGGGCGCTTTAGAAAGCGCGCCAGATTTCACGGGTTTCACGAGTTTTACGCGAAAGGCAGGAAGATGCGTGTTTATTACGACCGGGATGCGGACGTTAACCTGATCAAGGACAAGAAGGTCGCGATCGTCGGCTACGGCAGCCAAGGGCATGCCCACGCCAACAACCTCAAGGATTCCGGGGTGAAGGAGGTCGTCGTCGCCCTGCGTCCCGGCTCGGCGAGCATCAAGAAGGCCGAAAATGCGGGCCTCAAGGTGATGACCCCGGCCGAGGCCGCCAAGTGGGCCGACGTCACCATGGTCCTCACGCCCGACGAGCTGCAGGCCCAGCTCTATGTCGACGAGCTGCGCGACAACCTCAAAAAGGGCGCCGCGCTTGCCTTCGCCCACGGCCTCAGCGTGCATTTCCGCCTGATCGAGCCGCGCCCCGACCTCGACGTCTTCATGGTCGCGCCCAAGGGCCCGGGCCATACCGTGCGCTCCGAGTACGCCCGCGGCGCCGGCGTGCCCTGTCTGATCGCGGTCGCGCAGAACGCGTCGGGCAATGCGCTGGAAATCGGCCTCTCTTACGCCTCGGCCATCGGCGGCGGCCGCTCGGGCGTCATCGAGACGACCTTCCGCGAGGAATGCGAGACCGACCTGTTCGGCGAGCAGTCGGTGCTCTGCGGCGGCCTGACGGCGCTGATCACGGCGGGCTTCGAGACCCTGGTCGAGGCCGGTTACGCGCCGGAAATGGCCTATTTCGAGTGCCTCCATGAGGTCAAGCTGATCGTCGACCTGATCTACGAGGGCGGCATCGCCAACATGCGCTACTCGATCTCCAACACCGCGGAATACGGCGATCTGACGCGCGGCCCGCGGCTGATCGACGACAGCGTCAAGGCGCGCATGAAGGAGGTCCTCAAGGAGATCCAGACCGGCCAGTTCGCCCGCGAGTGGGTGCTCGAGAACCAGGCCGGCGGACCGAGCTTCAAGGCGATGCGCCGCCACGGCGAGGAGCACCAGATCGAGGAAGTCGGCGCCAAGCTCCGCGGCATGATGCCGTGGATCAAGGAGCGCGCGCTCGTCGACAAGACCAAGAACTGACGCCTGTCCGGTATTCCGTCCGCCGGTATGGCGGGCGACGGACAGCGGATCGAAAAACGGGCGGAGACATCTTGTTTCCGCCCGTTTTTTCCACATTTATCATTGCAAGCACGAATAAAAACAGCGTAGTAATAAAACGTTAACCCCGATTGTTAACAGTTGCCGTGCGGCAAGCGCGCCAGTCGGCGTGAGGGTCGGCAAAAACTGAGATCGGGAACGCTTCTTAAGCGACGAAGACGATGGCGATGGACCGGACGAACGCAGGTATGACGGAGGGCGCGGGAATTCCCGCAATCCGTGCGCATGCGCCCGTTTCGGGCCGCTCGCTCTCGCTTCTTCCTGTGATTGGTGGGGCTCTCCGACTTAGGTGCCCCTGAATAAGATTGCGTATGGCGCAGCCATGTTCAGGGGAAACTCGGCCTTCAACCTAAGTGAGACATCGCAGAGATACGAGGAGCTCTCCCAATGAGCGTTAACACCGATTCGAACCGCATCATCATATTCGACACGACCCTGCGCGACGGCGAGCAGTCGCCCGGCGCGTCCATGAATCTCGAGGAAAAGCTGCGGATCGCGGAAATGCTCGACGAAATGGGCGTGGACGTGATCGAGGCCGGCTTCCCGATCGCCTCGGAAGGCGACTTCCAGGCCGTCACCCAGATCGCCAAGCAGACCAAGAGCGCCATCGTCTGCGGCCTCGCCCGGTCGGCCAAGGGCGACATCGAGCGGGCCGCCGAGGCGCTCAAGCCGGCCAAGCGGTCGCGCATCCACACCTTCATCGCCACCAGCCCGCTGCACATGAAGTACAAGCTGCAGATGGAGCCGGAGGACGTGTACCGCCAGGTGATCGACAGCGTCACCCATGCGCGGAAGTTCACCGACGACGTCGACTGGTCGCCGGAGGACGGCACCCGGTCGGACCACGACTTCCTGTGCCGCTGCGTCGAGGCGGCGATCAAGGCGGGCGCGACCTGCATCAACGTGCCCGACACCGTGGGCTACGCGATCCCGAGCGAGTTCGGCGACCTGATCCGCATGCTGATCGAGCGCGTGCCGAACAGCGACAAGGCCATCTTCTCGACCCACTGCCACAACGATCTCGGCCTCGCGGTCGCGAACTCGCTGGCCGGCGTCGAGGCGGGCGCGCGCCAGGTCGAGTGCACGATCAACGGCCTCGGCGAGCGCGCCGGCAACGCCGCGCTGGAGGAGATCGTCATGGCGCTGCGCACGCGCCACGACAAGCTGCCCTACACGACGAACGTGAACACCGAGATGATCACCAAGGCCTCGCGGCTGGTGTCGACCATCACCGGCTTCACGGTCCAGCCGAACAAGGCGATCGTCGGCGCCAATGCGTTCGCGCACGAATCCGGCATTCACCAGGACGGCATGCTGAAGAACGCCAGCACCTACGAGATCATGACGCCCGAGTCGGTCGGCCTGAACCAGTCGACGCTGGTGCTCGGCAAGCTGTCGGGGCGCGCGGCGTTCAAGTCGAAGCTGAAGGAGCTGGGCTACGAACTCGGCGACAATGCGTTCCAGGACGCGTTCCGCCGCTTCAAGGCGCTGGCCGACAAGAAGCGCGAGATCTTCGACGAGGATATCTCGGCGCTGGTCGACGACGAGATCGTGCGCGGCAACGACCGCATGAAGTTCGTGTCGCTGCAGGTCGTGTGCGGCTCGAAGGGCCCTCAGACCGCCGAGCTCGAGCTCGAGGTCGACGGGGATATCCGCAAGACGAAGGCGACGGGCGACGGTCCGGTCGACGCCACCTTCAACGCGATCAAGGAACTGACGGGATGCACGGCACGGCTCCAGCTGTACCAGGTGCATGCCGTTACCGAAGGAACGGATGCGCAGGCCGAAGTGACCGTCCGCCTCGAAGAGGGCGGCAAGACGGTGAACGGGCAGGGGGCGGACACCGACACGCTCGTCGCCTCGGCGCGCGCCTACGTAAATGCGCTCAACAAGCTGCTGGTAAAGCGCCAAAAAACGGCGCCCAGCGCGATGAGCGCCTGACATAGATGCGACGCCGGAGCCGGGGCGGGATGAATACGGTTCCGGCGTCGCACATAGCTAATGATCGAGGATCATTGTGAGGGTGCATGTTCTCTAAACTACTTGGCATTCTGTCGGCCGACATGGCGATCGACCTCGGCACCGCCAATACGCTCGTTTACGTCAAGGGACGCGGGATCGTCCTGAACGAGCCGTCCGTGGTCGCCATCGCCGACGTCAAGGGACGCAAGCAGGTGCTCGCGGTCGGCGACGAGGCGAAGATGATGCTCGGCCGTACGCCCGGCAATATCGAGGCCATCCGGCCGCTCCGCGACGGCGTCATCGCCGACTTCCAGATCGCGGAGGAAATGATCAAGCACTTCATCCGCAAGGTGCATAACCGCCGAAGCTTCGCGAGCCCGCAGGTCATCGTCTGCGTGCCGTCGGGCTCGACCGCTGTCGAGCGCCGCGCGATCCAGGAATCGGCGGAGAGCGCCGGCGCCCGCCGCGTGTTCCTGATCGAGGAGCCGATGGCCGCCGCGATCGGCGCCTGCCTGCCGGTCACCGAGCCCACGGGCTCGATGGTCGTCGACATCGGCGGCGGCACCACCGAGGTCGCGGTGCTGTCGCTCGGCGGCATCGTGTACTCGCGTTCGGTCCGCGTCGGCGGCGACAAGATGGACGAGGCGATCATCGCCTACATCCGCCGCAACCATAACCTGCTTGTCGGCGAAGGCAGTGCGGAGCGGATCAAGAAGGAGATCGGATCGGCCTGCGTCCCGCCCGACGGCGACGGCGCGCTGATGGAGATCAAGGGCCGCGACCTGATGAACGGCGTTCCGAAGGAGCTCGTGATCAGCGAGCGCCAGATCGCCGAGAGCCTGGCCGAGCCGGTCAGCGCCATCATCGAGGCGGTCAAGGTCGCGCTCGAGCATACCGCGCCCGAACTCGCGGCCGACATCGTCGACAAGGGCATCGTGCTCACCGGCGGCGGCGCCCTGCTCGGCAACATCGATCTCGTGCTGCGGCACGCGACCGGCCTGCCGGTCACGCTGGCGGACGAGCCGCTGTCCTGCGTCGCGCTGGGGACGGGCCGCTGCCTCGAGGAGATGAAGACGCTCAGGAACGTGCTGACGACGACGTACTGAGGACGCCGCAAAAGCGGGGTCCGACTGACGGGGAAGGCGGAATTAACCGTTCGTTAACGACGAAGGGGCGATTCTGTCAGGCGATCATGGTCGGGGGATGAAGCGCAATGCGCCGCGCTGAATCAGTGGTGAAGATGGCAGTGCCCGTAAGGGCGCTGTTGCAGCGCTTTGCCTTCGTCTTCCTGATCCTCGCCGCCTTCGCGATCATGCTGCTCGGCAAGGCCGAGACCGTGGTCGTCGAGCGTCTGCGGTCCAGCGTCATCGACATCGTCGCTCCCGTCATGGACGGGCTTTCGCGCCCGATCGCGACCATGTCGTCCGGCGTCGAGCGCATCACCAACTTCTTCGACATCTACGAGGAGAACGCGCGCCTGCGCGAGCAGAACGCACGCCTCCTCGAATGGCAGAATGCGGCGCTGTCGCTCGCGGCGGAGAACACCACGTTCCGCCGCATGCTCAACTACGTACCGGAGCGCGGCGCGAGCTTCGCGGCGGCACGTGTGATCGGCGACTCGGGCGGCGTGTTCGTCCGCTCGGTGCTGGTCAATGCGGGCAATGCGTCCGGCGTTGAGAAGGGCGACGCTGTGATCAACGGCGCGGGGCTGATCGGCCGAATCGCCGAATCCGGCCGCAGCTCGGGCCGTGTCCTCCTCATCTCCGATCTCAACTCCCGGATCCCGGTGGTGGCCGAGAAGAGCCGCACCCGCGCAATTCTCGCGGGCGACAACAGCGCGCAGCCGAAGCTCGTCTTCCTGCCTCCGAACGCGCGCCTGAACGCCGGCGACCGGATCGTCACGTCCGGTCACGGCGGCGTATTTCCGGCCGGGCTGCCCGTGGGCGTCGTTTCGACAGTGGCTGACGGGGTCGTGAGGGTCCAGCCGTTCGCGGACTTCGACCGGCTGGAATATGTCCGTATCATCACGGAGTTCCCCGGCGAGGCCGCAGGCGAGATCATTCCGTCTTCGGCACGCCCCTCGCGCGGCAAATGATCGGCGCCGCCCTGCAGCGGATCGACCGGTCGGCGCGGCTGCTCGCGCCGTTTGCGCTCAGTGCCCTCCTCGTCATGGTTTCGGCGATCCCGGTCTACATTCCGGGCTACGGCCAGATCGCCGTCGACGTCGGGCTGATGGCCGTCTTCTACTGGGCCATATACCGCCCCGACCTGATGCCGCTCGTCGCCGCCTTCGGCCTCGGCCTCTGGCAGGACATTCTGACCGGCGCACCGATCGGCCTGCACGCGCTCCTGCTGCTTCTCGCGAACTGGGCGATCGTCTCGCAGCGCACCTTCTTCCAGGGCAAGTCGTTCGGCGTCATCTGGTGGTGCTTCGCGCTCGTCGCGCTCGCCGTCGCCATGCTCGGCTGGATTCTCGTCTGCACGCTCAACGCGACGTTCGTGAACCCGATGCCGGGCCTGTTCCAGGCCGGCCTCACGATCGGCGCCTTCCCCTTCATGGTCTGGCTGCTCGCCCGCGCCCAGCACGTCCTGCTGCCGCCCGACAATGTATAAGGACAACGCCCGCCTCAAGACGTTCTCGCGCCGCGTCGCCGTGCTCGGCGGCGCCAAGGTCGCGCTGCTCGGCCTGCTGGCGGGGCGGATGTACCAGCTCCAGATCGTCGAATCCGACAAGTACAAGACACTGTCAGACGAGAACCGCATCAATCTCCGTCTTCTTCCGCCGCCGCGCGGCCGCATTCTCGACCGCTACGGGCGGCCGCTCGCGATCAACCAGGAAAACTACCGCGTCACCATCGTGGCCGAGCAGGTGCGCGATATCGACACGACGCTCGATACGCTGTCGCGCATCATCGACCTCAGCGACCACGAGCGCCAGCGCATCCGCCGCGAGCTGCGCCGCCGCCGCAGCTTCGTGCCGGTGACGATCCGCGAAAATCTGGACTGGACCGACGTCTCCCGCATCGAGGTCAATGCCCCCGATCTGCCGGGCCTTTCCATCGAGGTCGGCCAGAGCCGGCAGTATCCCTACGAGGGCGACTTCTCGCACGTGCTCGGCTACGTCGCGGCGGTCTCCGAAAACGATGTCGGCGGCGACCCGCTGCTCGAACTGCCGGGCTTCAAGATCGGCAAGAACGGCGTCGAACGGATCTACGATCTCAACCTCCGCGGCAAGGCGGGCAACAGCCAGGTCGAGGTCAATGCCGTCGGCCGCGTCATCCGCGAGCTGTCGCGTCAGGAGGGCCAGCCGGGCGAGGATCTTCGCCTCACCCTCGACCGCGATCTCCAGAAATTCGCGGCCGAACGCATGAAGGAAGAGCTCAGCGCGGCCGCCGTGGTGATGGACGTGGAAACGGGCGACGTCCTCACGCTTGCCTCCGTTCCCGGATACGATCCCAACGAGTTCGTCACCGGCCTCTCCACCAAGTCGTGGCGCCAGCTCAATGCGGATCCCTACACCCCGCTGATCAACAAGGCGGTCTCGGGCCTCTACGCGCCCGGTTCCACCTTCAAGATGGTCGTCGCGCTCGCTGCGCTCGAGGCGAAGCTCGTCGGGCCGGAACACCGCGTCTTCTGCCGCGGCCATACCGAGCTCGGGAACGCGCGCTTCCATTGCTGGAAGAAGCACGGCCATGGCTGGCAGGACATGATCGAGGCGATCCAGAACTCCTGCGACGTCTATTTCTACGATCTCGCCAAGCGGCTCGGCATCGACCGCATCGCGGTGATGGCGAAGAAGCTCGGGCTCGGCGTCAAGTCGGGCATCGAGCTTCCGGGCGAAAAGGACGGCGTGATCCCGACGCGCGACTGGAAGCGCGCGGTGATGGGCGTCGCATGGCAGCAGGGCGAGACGCTGATTTCCGGCATCGGACAGGGCTTCATCCTGTCGACGCCGCTGCAGCTGGCGGTCATGACGGCCCGGCTCGCCTCGGGCGATTTCGCGGTGACGCCGCGGCTCGTCGAGGGCGCGGCGCCGGGCGGCGAGCCCGACCTCGAACCGCCGAAATTCAAACCGCTCGGCATCTCCAAGGCATCTCTCGACATCGTGCGCGAGGGCATGAACCGGGTTTCGAATTCCCCGCGGGGCACCGCCTACGGCGCGCGCATCAAGGACAAGGGCATGGAACTCGCCGGGAAGACCGGCACCGCGCAAGTCCGGCGCATCAGCAAGGCCGAGCGCGACACCCGCGTCCTCAAGAACGAGGAGCGCCCGTGGCGCGAACGCGATCACGCGCTGTTCGTCGCGTTCGCCCCGGTCGAGCGGCCGCGCTTCGCCTGCGCGGTCGTGGTCGAGCACGGCGGCGGCGGTTCCAAGGTGGCGGCGCCGATCGCCCGCGACATCCTGATCGAGACACAGAAGCGCGACGCGCTGCGCGGCGGATCGCCGGTCGCCGAAGCGGCGGTGCGGAAGGGCGAAGAGATATGAGGGGCCTCGCGATCAAGGGCGCGGCCGGCGGTGCGAACAACCGGCTCAGCATCGGACGCAAGCTGCTCCAGATCAACTGGGGGCTCGTGCTTCTGATCATCCTGACCACGAGTTTCGGCCTCGCCATGCTTTATTCGGCGGCGAACGGCTCGTGGAGTCCGTGGGCGAACCGCCAGGCGGCGCGCTTCGTCGTCTGCCTTGTCCTAATGCTGGGGATCGCACTGGTCGATATCCGCGTCTGGATGCGGTACGCCTACGTCATCTACGGCGCTCTCCTCCTCATGCTGATCGCGGTCGAGATCGCCGGCGACATCGGCATGGGCGCCCAGCGTTGGATCGACCTCGGCGTCATCCGGCTGCAGCCGTCGGAACTGATGAAAGTCGGGCTCGTGCTGGCGCTCGCGCGCTACTTCCACGGGGTCTCCGAGGAGGACATCCGCCGCATTCCGTTCCTGATCGTACCGCTCGGCCTCGTCGCTCTGCCGGCTGCGCTCGTTCTCAAGCAGCCCGACCTCGGCACCGCGCTGTTCCTGATCATGACGGGAGGTGCCGTGTTCTTCGTCGCGGGCGTGCGGATCTGGAAGTTTGCTGTCGTCCTCGCCGCCGGCGGCGCGGCGCTCCCGGTCGCCTGGTCGATGCTGCGCCCGTACCAGCAGAAGCGCGTCTTCACCTTCCTCGACCCGGAGAGCGATCCGCTCGGGGCCGGCTACCACATTCTCCAGTCCAAGATCGCGCTCGGTTCGGGCGGCCTGTTCGGCAAGGGCTTCATGCAGGGCTCGCAGAGCCACCTGAACTTCCTGCCGGAGAAGCAGACCGACTTCATTTTCACCATGCTGGCCGAGGAGTTCGGTATGGTCGGCGGGCTCGTCCTGCTCGGGCTCTACCTGCTGATCATGGTCTACGGCGTGGCGATCAGCATGCGTGCGCGCACCCAGTTCGGGCGGCTCCTGGCGATGGGCGTGACCAGCATGCTGTTTTTCTACGTGTTCATCAACATCGCCATGGTGATGGGGCTGATTCCGGTCGTCGGCGTGCCGCTTCCCCTGATTTCCTACGGCGGAACCGCCATGCTGACCCTGATGATCGGCATCGGTTTCCTGATCTGCAGCTATATCCACCGCGACGTCGCGATTTCGCGCCACGGGGCGGGCGATTCCTGATCGAAATCAGGACCTTCCGGCTATCGACAAGACCCGGATGACCTGCTATATCGCTCGCCTTCCCGGGGGCCGTTAGCTCAGTTGGTAGAGCGGGTGACTCTTAATCACTAGGTCGAAGGTTCGAGTCCTTCACGGCCCACCATCCCTCCCCCGAATTTCCCTGTTTTGCGATCCGGCATCCTCCGCCGCGTACATCGTCGGCAGATCGGTGTAGTATCGCCGCGCGGGCGGTTTCGGCCGTAGACGGAAGCAAATCTCGGGACATCGCGGCGGGTGCAGCACAAATTCGAAAAGGCGGTCGCGCTTCACCGGAAGGGCAGGCTCGCCGAAGCGAAGGCGATCTATCAGAGGATACTGAAGCAGGCGCCGAAGAACGCCGATGCGCTGCATCTTCTCGGCGTCGTCGCCGCGCAGACCAACGACTTCGCGCGTTCGGTCGAGCTGATCGGCCGCGCCGTCGAGGTCCGACCCGACGACGCGGCATTTCACTCGAACCTAGGAAACGCGCTCCGCGCGCTCGGCCGTGCCGAAGAGGCCGTGTCGAGCTACGACCGCGCCGTCGCCCTCAACCCCCGCTATGCCGAGGCGCTCTACAATCGCGGCATCGCGCTGCACTCGCTCGGGCGTGCGGAAGAGGCGGTCGCGAGCTACGACCGTGCTCTCGCGCTCGCGCCGAATGCGCCCGACATACACACGAACCGCGGTACGGCGCTCAGTGAGCTCGGCCGGTTCGAGGACGCCGTCGGGTCCTACGACCGGGCGATCTCGCTCCGCCCCCAGGACGCGATGGCGCTGTCCAACCGGGGCAACGTGCTCAAGGAACTGGGACGTCTCGAGGAGGCCGTCGCGAGCTACGACCGCGCGATCGCCGCCCGGCCCGATTATGCCGAGGCCTGGTACAACCGAGGCGTCGCCCTGGCGGCGCTCAACCGGCCCGGGGAGGCGGTCGCCTGCTACGAGCGCGCGGTCGCGCTGCGCCCGGATTACCCCGACGCGTTTTACAATCTCGGCGTCGTCCTCGACCGCTCCCGGCGCTGGCAGGACGCGCTCGCGGCCTACGATCGCGCCCTCGAAATCGACCCGGGGCGGGTGGAGGCCTGGTGTAATCGCGGCAATGTGCTGCAGGAACTCCAGCGCTTCGCCGATGCGGTCGCGAGCTACGACCGTGCGCTGGCGGTCCGGCCGGATTACGCCGAGGCGATCACGAGCCGCGGCAATGCGCTCTGCGGTCTCCGGCGCTTCGAGGACGCGCTCGTCTGTCACGACAGCGCACTTGCGCTCAATCCCGGCGACGCAAAGACCTGGTCGAACCGCGGCGTCGCGCTCGCCGCGCTGCATCGCATGGAAGAGGCGCACCGAAGCTAAGACCGCGCGATGGCGCTCGATCCCGAACATTTCGAGGCGCCGTGGAACAAGGCGCTGGCGCTGCTGTCCACCGGCACGCTCGGCGAGGGCTGGGATCTCTATGGCGCGCGCTGGAAGAAGCAGGATTTTTCGTCGAAGCCCTATGTAACGACCCGGCCCGAATGGGACGGCGCGCCCGGCGTGCGACTGCTGATCTGGGAGGAGCAGGGGATCGGCGACCAGATCCTGTTCGGGACGATGCTGCCGGACGTGGCCGCCACCGTGTCCGAGGCGATCGTCCTGACCGACGCCCGCCTCGTTCCGCTGTTCGGGCGCTCCCTGCCCGGGATCCGTTTCGTGGCGGCGGAGCAGGGCGTGTCCGAGGGCGATTACGACGCTCACCTCGCCATGGGCGCGCTCGGCCGCCATTTCCGCAGGAGCCTGTCCGATCTTCCCGAGGCGGCGGACGGGTATCTGAAAGCCGACCCCGGCCGGGCATCCGCGCTCCGTTCCTCCCTGTGCGGGCCGGGCGAAAAGCTGGTCGGGCTTTCCTGGAAAAGCAGGAACACGTCGATCGGCGAGGCGAAGAGCCTCGACCTGCCGGATTTCCTGCCGCTTTTCCGGCTGCCCGGCATACGCTTCGTCAACCTGCAGTACGGCGACACGGCGGCGGAGACAGCCGACCTCGGCGAGAGGTTCGGTGTCGACGTGCAGACCTGCGCCTCGGTCGACAATTTCAGCGATATCGACGGCCTCGCCGCACTGATCGAGGCCTGCGACCTCGTGGTGACGACCAGCAACACGACCGTCCATCTCGCGGGCGCGCTCGGCAAGACGACGCTCATGATCCTCACCTACGGCGGCGATATCCTGTGGTACTGGGGGAATCGGCGGGACGGCCGCAGCCTGTGGTACCCTGCGGTCCGCATGGTCGCGCAGCGCTCGCTCGACGACCTTGCGGAGACCGTGGAAGAGATCGCCCGGCAGGCCGGAGATCTGCTTGCAGGCAACTGAGCCGGCCGGTGGAGGCTTTACACCGGACGGACGAATCCATACGAGAATGACGGAATGACACGGCTGTTCATCGGTTACGACCCGCGCGAGGCGGTCGCGTAGAACGTGCTGGCGCACTCCGTCGTGCGGCGGTCGACCCGGCCCGTCAGCGTGACGGCGGTTGCGCTCCACGAGCTCAAGGGGCTGATGTGGCGCGAGCGCAATCCGCTGCAGTCCACGGATTTCTCGTTCTCCCGTTTCCTCACGCCCTATCTCTGCGACTTCCAGGGCTGGGCGGTGTTCATGGACTGCGACATGCTCGTCCTCGACGACATCGCGAAGCTGTGGGAGCTGCGCGACGACCGCTATGCCGTCCAGGTCGTGAAGCACGATCACGTGCCGAAGGAGGAGACCAAGTTCCTCGGCTCGGTGCAGACGCGCTACGAGAAGAAGAACTGGTCGAGCGTGATGCTGATGAACTGCGCGAAGTGCGAGGCGCTGACGCCGGACTACGTCAACACCGCGTCCGGCCTCGACCTCCACCGCTTCCACTGGCTCGAAAGCGACGATCTGATCGGCGAGATTCCGCACCGCTGGAACCACCTGGTCGACTACGACGATCCGGTTCCGGTCGCCGAGGTCTCGAACCTGCATTACACGATCGGCGGGCCGTACTTCGCGGACTTCAAGGACTGCGGCTATTCCGCGGAATGGTTCCGCGAGCGCGGCGACATGCTGCATGCGCAGCAGAAAACGGGCGCCAAGGCGGGCTGAGCCTCTCATTCAGGCGCGGCCGGGCGTTCCGTCCCGCGTATTCCGCTCCGCCGTATCCTCTCCGGGCCGTCACGGGACCGTCACTATTCCCCGCTATAGGGGAGATATGGATGCGAGCGGTCTCTGTGCGGATACGGTTGTCGTCACCGGCGGCGAGGTGCTTCTGGCCGACGGCCGGGTCGCCCCGCGCGACGTCCGTATCGTCGGAAGCCTGATCGCCGAGATCGCCGAACCGGGCCGCATTCCGGCCGAGCCCGGCGCGCGCACCGTCGATGCCGCGGGCCGCCTCGTGCTGCCCGGCATTGTCGACATCCACGGCGACGCGTTCGAGCGCCAGATCATGCCGCGGCCGGGCGTCGGCTTCGATCTCGCCGTCGCGCTCATCGACAGCGACAGCCAGCTCGTCGCCAACGGGATCACCACCGCCTATCACGGGGTGACGCTGAGCTGGGAGCCCGGCCTCCGCAGCGCCGCGAGCTTCGCGCGCTTTCTCGACGCGCTCGATGACGTTCGCGGCGCGCTCCGATGCGACACGCGCGTCCATATGCGTTTCGAGACCTACAATACCGATGCCGCGGACGACGCGGAGGCGTGGATCCGGGCCGGCCGCGTCGGCCTCCTCGCCTTCAACGACCACACGCCCGACATCCACGCGAAGCGCGGCGATCACGCCGCCATGTCGAAATACGCGGAGCGCGCAGGGATGGGCGTGCCGGAATTCGTCGCCCTGCTCGATCGCGTCGCCGCGCGGGGGGATGAGGTCGACGCGACGCTCGCTCGCCTCGCCGCGGCGGCGCACGATGCCGGCATCCCCCAGCTCTCGCACGACGACCGCACGGCCGATGAGCGGCGGCGCTACCTCGCATTGGGATGCACGATCTCCGAGTTTCCGGAAACGGCGGAGGCCGCCTGCGAGGCGCGCCGGCTCGGCAATCCCGTCGTCATGGGCGCGCCCAACGTGGTGCGCGGCGGCAGCCATACGGGTGCCGCGTCGGCGACCGACATGATCGCGCGCGGCATGTGCACGGTGCTCGCCTCCGACTACTACTATCCCGCGCCGCTGCTCGCCGCGCTCAAGCTCCACCGGAAGCTGGGGTTCGGGCTCGGCGACGCCTGGTCGCTGGTCTCGCGCGCGCCCGCGCTCGCCGCGGGACTGGAAGACCGCGGCAAGATCGCCCCCGGAAGGCGGGCCGATCTCATCGTCGTCGATCGCGGCCACTGCGGCGTGCCGCGGGTCTCCGCCACCCTAGTCGCCGGACGGCCGGTCTACCGCGCCTGACGCGCTGAAATCCTCGCCGGGCGTACCTACTACCCCTTCTTCTCCTGTTCCTTGAGCTTCTTGCCGGCTTCGACGATGCGGCTGACGGCGCCGGCGGCGCGGTCGAGCTCCTCGAAATGCTCGCGGAGGCGCTTCAGGTCCTCGAACGAGCCGGGGGAGACCGGCTGGCCGTTCGAGACCGCGCGGGCCACGGTCACCGCGCCCTGGAGCCAGGCGCGCTGGAGCGCGGCGGCGCCGCCGACGAGGACCGTGGTCGCCTGTTCGGGCGTGAGGTTTTCCGGCGCGGGGCGGTGTGCCGCGGTGTCCGGCTTCGGGGTGTCGGATTCGGCCATGGGATACCTCGCATTGTTCGATGGTCCACCGTCTCGGTGCGGAGCCGAGGGCATCTACCGACTTTAGACCCGAAATGTTAACGAAGACGGACTGGACCGCCAAAAGGGAGGCTGCCGGGTCGTCCCGGCCGGACCTGTATCAGGGCCGCGCGAGAGCTTCCATCGCACCGTCGTCGCCCGCATTGCGCCAGGCCTCGAAGAAGGCCTCGATCGTTTCCTTCCGGATATTGCGGGTTACGAACACGATCTTCGTCCGCCGGTCGCCGTCGGGCCAGCCTTCGAGCCACGCCGGCTCGTGCAGCACGTGCTGGACGCCGTGGATGATCACGGGCCGGTCCGGGCGCTCCTTCAGGTTCACGATGCCCTTCACCCGCAGCAGATCCTCGCCCTGATTGGCGACCAGCAGCTCGAGCGCGACCGTGAACGCCATGATGCTCACCGGCTCGTCGAGTTCTACGCAGAAGGCGTGGATGTCCGGGCCGTGGCGGTTGACGTCGTGCGCGTGATCGTGCGCGTGTTCATGGCCGTGCCGGTGTTGATGGCCGTTCCCGTGCCCGTATTCTTCTTCCTCTGCGAAGGCCTCGGCGTTGAGCCAGCGCTGCACGTCGGCGGGGCGCGACATCGGATCGAACAGCGCCGTGTCGAACAGCGCGCGCAGGTCGAAACCGGGCTCGTTGCGATCGAGGATGCGCGCCCCCGGATTGAGACGGGCGAGCGAACGGCGGAGCATCTCGACGCCGCTGCGCTCTTCCGGCCCAGTCGCGAGATCGGTCTTGGTCAGCACGATACGGTCCGCGACGGCCGCCTGTTTCACGCATTCGGTCTGGCGGTCGAGCGTCGCGGCGCCGGCGAGGGCGTCGACCGTGGTGACGATGCCGGAGAGCGCGAAGCGCTTCGACAGGCTGGCATCGGCGATCAGCGTGTGGACGACGGGCGCGGGATCGGCGAGCCCGGTGGTTTCGACGATCAGCCGCTCGAACGCGGGTATCTCGCCCCGCGCCCGCCGGTCGTGCAGGCGGAGCAATGTCTGGCGGATATCTCCCCGGATCGTGCAGCACAGGCACCCGGTGGTCATCTCCACCGTCTGCTCCCGGCTGTGCTCGACGAGGAAGCCGTCGAGCCCGACCTTGCCGAACTCGTTCACCACCACGGCGGTATCGCTGAAGCGCGGATCGCGCAGGATGCGCGAGAGCAGCGTCGATTTTCCGCTGCCGAGAAAACCGGTGAGCAGGGTGACGGGGACGATGTCGGGCAAGGACGATCCTTTCAAGAGGATATTTGTTATATTATAACATTTGCGCAGTTCCAGCAACACCGTGGGCGATCTCGGAATGCACACATGGAGCCGCTCGGCTATGCTGGCGCCCGACGAAACCGTTTCACGAGAACGCTGAAGTGACCGACGGGACAGAACAGAAAAAGAGCGCTGCCGGAGCGGACGGCTGGGATCGCGAAGTTGATCTCGTGGTTGCGGGGGCGGGGCCGGCGGGGATGACGGCGGCGCTGGTCGCCGCGATCGAGGGGCTCGACGTCGTCGTCTGCGAGAAGTCGGACCAGGTCGGCGGCACCGGCGCGACCTCGGCGGGGACGCTCTGGATCCCCGGCAACAGCCAGAGCCGGAAGGCGGGCTATACGGACACGGCGGAAGACGCGAAGCGCTATCTCGACGCGCTCCTCGGCGACGGCGGCGATCCCGCGATGCGCGCGGCCTACCTGAAGGACGGGCCGGGCGTGATCGACTATCTCGAAGCGAACTCGGAAGTCCGCTTCATCGCCTGCGGTCGGCACCCGGATTACCGCAACAACCTCCCCGGCTCGGCGGTCGACGGCCGCGCGATCATTCCGGAGACCTTCGACGGAAGGCGGCTCGGCCGCGACTTCGCGCGCGTTCGTCCGCCGATGGAGGAGTTCATGCTGCTGGGCGGCATGATGGTCGGCAAGGTCGACATCCTTAACCTGCTCGACCGCTGGAAGAAGCTCTCCGCCTTCCGCCATACGGCGGGCCTGGTACTGCGCTACATGCTCGACCGGCTGCGCTTCAAACGGGGCACGCGGCTCGTGATGGGCAACGCACTCGTCGCGCGGCTCTTCTACAGCCTGAAGAAACAGAACGTGCCGGTGCAGTTCGGCGCGCCGCTGGTGGAGCTTCTGAAGGACGACGGCCGCGTCGTCGGTGCCGTCGTCGGCGGTGACGGCGCGCGCCAGCGCATCCGCGCGCGAAAGGGCGTCGTGCTCGCGACCGGCGGGTTCGCGCATGCGTCCGAATACCGGCGCGCCTACATGCCCCAGCCGATCCTGCCGCTCTCGTTCGCGTCCGAGCACGACACTGGAGACGGGCTCCGCCTCGGCGAGGCGGCGGGGGCCACCATTCGCTCGGACGATCACCAGAGCCCGGCCTTCTGGTCGCCCGCATCGGTTACCAAGCGGCGCGACGGCTCGAACGGGCTCTTTCCCCATCTAGTGCTCGACCGCGCGAAGCCCGGCCTGATCGCGGTCAACGCGGCCGGCCGGCGCTTCGTCAACGAGGGCTGCTCCTATCACGATTTCGTCGAGGCGATGTACCGCTCGCACGAACGCGTCAACACCATGCCAGCCTGGATGATCTGCGACGCGGACTTCGTCCGCCGCTACGGCATCGGCACCGTCCATCCCGAGACGCGGAACCTCAAGGCGCACGAGCGCGCGGGCTACGTCACAGTTGCGGATTCTCTCGACGAGCTCGGGAAGAAGATCAAGGTCGATCCGGAAGGGCTCGCCGACAGCGTCGCGCGCAACAACCGCTATGCCGAGGAGGGGAGCGATCCCGATTTCGGCAAGGGCGATCTCGAACTCGCGCGTTTCAACGGCGATGCGTCGCACGCGCCGAACCCGTGCCTCGGCCCGATCGCCACGCCGCCCTTCGTCGCGCTCGCGGTGTGGCCTGCAGAGATCGCGTGCAGCATCGGGCTCGCGACGGATTCTTGGAGCCGCGTGCAGGACAAGGTGGGCAAACCGGTGGACGGGCTCTACGCCTGCGGCAACGACATGTCGTCGGTCATGTCGGGCTCCTATCCAGGCCCCGGCACGACCCTCGGCCCCGGCGTCGTCTTCGGCTGGCGCGCCGCGATGCACGCCGCGGGGAAGGCGGGCGTCTGAGCCGCGCCGCTACTCCGCCGCCGTCGAGAACGGGTCCTCGAACACCGCGGCGACGTCGGCCCAGCGGACCGGCGTCGAATTGAGCTCCAGCTTGTATTCCCGGAGCGCGTCGCAGACGGCATTCGCGAGGACGACCGGCGGTGCGATGGCCCCGCCTTCGCCGAGGCCCTTGACGCCGAGCGCGTTGAGGGGCGACGGCGTCTCCTGGTGGAGGACGGTGAGGTCCGGGATGTCGGAGGCGGTCGGCAGCAGATAGTCCGCGAGGCTGCCCGTAAGAAGCTGGCAGTCGCCGTCGTAGGCGAGCTCCTCCAAAAGCCCGCCGCCGATGCCCTGGGCGAGCCCGCCCTTGACCTGGCCGTCGGCGAGCCGGGGGTTCACGAGAACGCCCGCGTCGTGGACCTCGACATAGCGCTCGATCTTCACCTTGCCCGTCTCCGGGTCGATCTCGACGATGGCGGCGTTGGCCGCGTAGGCCCAGGTGACCGTCGGCGGCTCGTAATAGTCGCTCGCCTCCATGCCGGCCTCGATGCCCGCCGGGCGCTTGTTGTCCCAGCCCGGCTTCGCGGCGCGCGCGATCTCCTTGTAGGTGACGTGCATGTCGGGCACGCCCTTCACGCCGACGCCCGAGTCGCGAAGCTCTAGGTCGGCCTCGCCGGTCTCCAGCATCTCGGCGGCGACGGCGATCACCTTCGTCTGCACCTTCTCGCTCGCGCCCTTGATGGCGCCGGATGCCGTGACCGTGCTGCGGCTCGCCATGGTGCCGAAGCCCATGGTGACGCCCGCCGTGTCGGCGACGGTGACGTAGACGTCCTCGACCGGGACCTTCCACAGGTCGGCGGCGATCTGGGCGAACACGGTCTCGTGGCCCTGGCCCTGCGGGCAGGCGCCGGTGGCGACGACGACCTTGCCGGTTGCATCCAGTTTGACCGACGCGCCCTCGAACGGGCCGACGCCGGTGCCTTCGGTGTAGCAGCCGAAGCCGATCCCTACGTATCGCCCCTCGGCGCGCGCGGCCTTCTGTTTCGCGCGCAGCGATTCGAGCCCGCCGAGCTCGTCGATGGCGCGCTTCAGCGCCTTCGGGTAATCGCCGCTGTCGTAGACGATCGGGATGCCGTCGCGGTAGGTGAGGCCGACCTCGTAGGGCATCGCCTCCGGCGGGATCATGTTGCGGAAGCGGACGTCGGCGGGATCCATGCCGAGATGGTTCGCGATCAGGTCGACCATGCGCTCCATCGCGAACACCGCCTCGGGCCGTCCCGCGCCGCGATAGGGCGCGTTCGGCGTCCGGTTCGTCAGCACGAGCCGGCATTCGCACTCGTAGTTGGCCACGTCGTAGGGCCCGAGCAGGTGGACGACCGTGTTGCCGGTGATGCCCGCGCCGACGGGAGAGTAGGCGCCGGAATCGGCGAGGAACTCCAACGAGACCGCGCTGATGCGGCCGGTGTCGTCGAAGCCGGCCTCGAGATCGAGGAGGAGGTCGCGCGAATGCGCGGAATTGAGGATGTGCTCGTGCCGATCCTCGATCCACTTCACGGGGCGTTTGAGCTCGCGCGCAAGCCACGGGATGACGATGTCCTCGGGGTAGGCGTGTCCCTTGACGCCGAAACCGCCGCCGACCTCGGGCGCGATCACGCGGACGCGCTCTTCGGGAAGATCCAAGGCATTGGCGACCTCGCGCCGCACCCAGTGGACGACCTGGGTCGACGACCAGACGGTGATCGAATCCGAGCGCTCGTCGTATTCGGCGACGACCGCGCGGGTCTCCATCGGCATCGCCGCGTAGCGGTGGTGGTAGAAGCGCTTCTTGATGCGGTGCTTTGCGGAGCCGAGCGCGGCCTTGCCTTCGCCCTTCGAGGTGTGGAGCCAGGCGGCGAAGTTACGCCCGACCTCCTCGTGGATGATGGCGGCCTTTGGGTCGAGCGCCGCCTGGCAGTCGGGGACCGCGGGCAGCATCTCGAAGTCGGGCTCGATCAGCTCGGCCGCGTCCTCGGCGGTGTAGCGGCTGTCGGCGACGACGAGCGCATAGGGCTCACCGACGTAGCGCATCTTGTCGTCGGGGATGAGCTTCTGGTCGGGGATCAGGATGTCGTTGTCGAAACGGTCGCGCCACGCCTGCGGCGTCGCGACCTGCATGCCGCTGATGTCCGGCAGCCTGCCCTTGAGGTCGATGCCCGACGCGGCATAGACGACGCCGGGCGACGCCTTCGCGGCCGACATGTCGACGCCCCTGATGCGGGCGTGCGGCACGCTGCTGCGGGCGAAGGCGACATGGACCATGCCGGGGATTTGGACGTCGGCGGTGAAGCGCCCGCGCCCGAGGAGGAGACGCTTGTCCTCGCGCCTCGGGACGGACTGGCCGACATAGCCGCCGATGAAACCGGGAATCTTCTCAGACATCGGATCGGCTCCCTTTCGCCGCGTTGCCGTAGACCATCTTCGCGTAGTCCTGTACCGCGTTGACGATGCCCTCATAGCCGGTGCAGCGGCAGATCGCCGCCGACATGCCGATGCGGATCTCCTCGCGGGTGAGCGACTCGCGGCTGTGCACGAGGTCGAGCGCGGTCATCATCATGCCCGGCGTGCAGAAGCCGCACTGGAGCGCGTGGTGCTCCGAGAAGAGGGTCTGCAGCGGGTGCATCTCCTCGCCGTCCGCCATGCCTTCGATGGTGCGGATCTCCATGCCGTCGGCCTGGACCGCGAACATCAGGCACGAACGCGCCGCTTCTCCGCCGAGAATGACGGTGCAGGCGCCGCAGACGCCGTGCTCGCATCCCACGTGCGTTCCGGTGAGCTTGAGCTCCTCGCGCAGGAAATCGACGAGGAGCATGCGGTCCTCGGCGAGCCCGGCATAGGTCTTGCCGTTGACCTTGAGTGTGATCGTCCTCTTCTCGCTCATGCCGGCTGTCCGATCTTCGCTGCCGCCGCTTCGACGGCGCGTTTGGTCATGACGCCGGCGAGCCGCCGGCGGTAGTCGGCGGAGGCGTGGACGTCGCTCTCTGGATCGACCTCTGCGCTGGCGGCGCGCGCCGCCGCGACGATCGTGGCCTTGCCGAGCGTCTTGCCGAGGAGCGCGGCCTCGGCAGCCTTGAGCCGGACCGGTCCTGCGCCGACGCCGCAGGCGGCGAGACGGATTCCCGACACGCTGTCACCGGAGAGCACGATCTCGCATCCGACGCCCGCCATCGCGAAGTCGCCGTGGCGCCGCGACAGCTCGACGAAGGCCGCGCCGCTGCCGGCGGGGGCCTTGGGCACCACGATCTCGGTCAGCATCTCGTCGGCCTCGAGGGCGGTGGTCAGCACGCCCTGGAAGAAGTCGGCGGCGGCGATGCGACGCTCGCCGCGGACGCTCTTCGCCACCAGGGTCGCATCGAGCGCGAGGGCGGCGGCGGGATACTCGGCCGCCGGGTCGGCGTTGGCGATGCTGCCGCCGATGGTGCCGCGGCTTCTGATCGGCAGGTGCGCGATGTTCTCGGTCGCGGCGTGGATCAGCGGCGCCGAGGATTTCACCAGCGCGCTGGTCTCGATCGCGCGTTCGCGCGTCATCGCGCCGATGCCCAAGGACGATCCCGCATCCCTGATATAGGCAAGGTCGGCAATGCGGTTGATGTCCATGAGGACGGCGGGGCGGGCGAGGCGGAAGTTCATCATCGGCACCAGGCTCTGTCCGCCCGCGAGGATGCGCGCATCGGCGCCGTGCTCGGCGAGCATCGCGAGCGCCTCGTCCACGCTTGCGGGCTGCAGGTGCCGGAAAGAAGCCGGCTTCATCGTATGTCCGGTGCCCCCTGTAAGACTGTTGTTGCGAAAACGGTATCAGCTTCGCCGGGGGCTCACCACCCCGGATGTTGCAGTGCGAAACATTTGTGCCATGCAAAAAGCAGGCGAAAACGCAGGCGCCCCGCCTTCGAAATTCTCCTTCGAAAAACCCATACGCTTGCGTATGGTTCGCCATCGGACTAAGGGACCTCGAAGGACAGGACGGCGCGCAAGACGCCGGCGGAGGACGCATGGAATACCGGAAGATCGGTCAGCCGGTGAAACGGCAGGAGGACGGGCGGCTGCTGACGGGCCGCGGCCGCTTCAGCGACGACTGGAGCCTGCCCGGCCAGGCGCACATGGCGGTCGTGCGGTCCGCCTATCCGCATGCGATCCTCCGGGGCTTCGGTACGGCGGTGGCGAAGACGATGCCGGGCGTACTCGCGGTGCTCACCGGAGCCGACGCCGAGGCCGACGGGGTGAAGCCCATTCCGCACAGCCCGCTGCCGTCCACCAAGAACGATCTAAAGCTGCACGGACCGGGCGGCGCGAAGCCCTTCATCGGCGATCACCGGCCGCTGCCGCTCGACCGCGCGCGCTATGTCGGCGAGGCGCTCGCGATCGTGATCGCGGAGACGCGCGCCCAGGCGCAGGATGCGGCCGATGCGGTGATCGTCGACTATCAGCCTCTCCCGTCGGTCGCCGACACCGCCGCCGCGGCGGCGCCGGGTGCGCCCGCCCTCTGGGACGAGGTGCCGGACAACGTCTTCATCGAGACCTTCTTCGGCGACGCGGCGGCGACCGATGCGGCCTTCGCGAAGGCGGATCATGTGGTCGAGATGGAATTCCATATCGACCGCGTCACCGGCGTGCCGATGGAGCCGCGCTCTGCCCTCGGCCACTACGATGCCGGGACGGGCCGCTACACGATCTATGCGGGCTCGGGCGGTTCGGTGCGCCAGAAGCGCGAGATCGCCGAAGTGCTGGGTGCGGAGCACGAGGCGGTCCACGTCATCTCGAAGGATGTCGGCGGCAATTTCGGCACGCGCAACCGGCTCTACGTCGAGTTCCCCCTGGTCGGCTGGGCGTCGCGCAAGGTCGGCAGGCCGGTGAAATTCACCTGCCAGCGGAGCGAGTCGTTCCTCACCGACTACCAGGGACGGGATCTCGTGACGAAGGTCGCGCTGGCCTTGGACAAGACTGGGAAGTTCCTCGCCATGCGCGCGGACAACCTCAGCAACTGCGGTTCGCGTGCCGTCTCGCTTTCGCCGCTCTCGAAGGGCTCGGGGCTGATCACCGGCTCCTATGACATTCCGGCGGCGCATCTCCGCTCGCGCGCGGTGTTCAGCAACACGGTTCCGACCAACGCCTATCGCAGCTCGGGCCGGCCCGAGGTGACGTTCGCCATCGAGCGGCTCGTGGAGACGGCGGCGCACGAGCTCGGTTTCGATCCGATCGAGCTCCGGCGGAAGAACCTCGTCCCGTCGGCGCGCATGCCGTATCTCAACGCCGTCGGCATGACCTACGATTCCGGCGAATACGCCCGCAGCATGGACATGTGCATGGAGATGGCCGACTGGGACGGCTTCGCGGCGCGGAAGAAAGACGCCGAGGCGCGCGGCAAGCTGCTCGGGCGCGGCTTCGCCAACTACGTCGAATCCTCCATCGGTACGCCGCGCGAACAGGCGGAACTACACGTTCGATCGGATGGCCATGTCGATCTCGTCATCGGGACGCAGCCGAGCGGACAGGGCCACGAGACGAGCTTCGCCCAGGTCGCGGCGGAATGGCTGGGCATCCCCGTCGAACAGGTGACGGTGATCGTCGGCGACACCGACGTCGTGAAGGTCGGCGGCGGCTCGCATTCGGGCCGGTCGATGCGCATGGCGGGCACGGTCATCGTCAAGACCGCCGACGAGCTGATCCGGAAAGGCAAAAGGCTGGCGGAGATCGTGTTCGAGGCCTCCGAGGCCGACATCGAATTCGCCGGCGGCCGCTTCACCATCCGCGGCACCGACCGCAGCCTCGACCTGTTCGAGCTGCAGCGCGCGGCGGAGGGACGGACCGATCTTCCCGACGACCTGAAAGGCGGTCTGTCGGAGATCCAGGACAACATCATGGAGACGCCGGTCTTCCCGAACGGCTGCCACATCTGCGAAATCGAGATCGATCCGGAGACCGGAGCCTACGAGGTGGTTCGCTATACCACGGTCGACGACGTCGGCCGCGCCATCAACCCGCTGATCGTCGACGGCCAGACCCACGGCGGCATCGTGCAGGGAGCGGGCGAGGCGCTGGGCGAGCTGTGCGCGATCGATGCGGAGACGGGCCAGCCGCTCGCGGGATCGTTCATGGACTATCACATGCCGCGGGCGGACGAGTATCCGTCGTTCCAGACGGCGCTCAACGAGGTGCCGTCGCCGACCAATCCGCTCGGCGTCAAGGCGGGCGGCGAGGGCGGCACGACGCCCGCGCTCGCGGTTCTGGTGAATGCTTTCGTGGATGCGCTCCGCCCGTACGGGGTGCGCGACATCAGGATGCCGGTAACGCCGCTGAAGCTCTGGCAGCTTCTCGCCGCGGCGAAGGCGGACGGCGGGCGCTAGGCCTCAGCCGAGCAGGAAGAACGGCGCGACGACGACCGCCCAGCTCGCGGCCGCGCAGGCCACGAAGCAGACGAACTTCACGCGCGGCGACCACTCTCCGGCCTGACGGCTGGTCGGCCCTGCGTGGGCGACATCGGGATGGGTCAGAATTGCATGCTGTGACATGGGTCTTCTCCTAACCCGCACAGGATCGCCCGCAACCCGCTAAATTTCGGTTAAATGCCGGACAAATGCGATTTACCCCATTCCGTCCGGATTCGCGCCGGAACGGCGGAAATTCGCGATCCGCTGCTACCATACGCGGGCGAATGCCGATATAACCGGCCGGTCCAGGGCGCATGCGCCTGGACGCCCAGGCATAACAGGACGGGACGAACAGGCGTCAGATATGAAAGCCGCCGCATTCGACTATGTGCGCGCCGCCTCGATCGAAGAGGTGTGCCGGCTCCTCGCCGAGGCCGGGGACGAGGAACGCAAGATCATCGCCGGCGGGCAGACGCTGGTGCCGCTGATGGCAATGCGCATGGCGCGCCCCGCCATGCTGATCGACATCAACCACATCGACGCGCTGAAGGGCATCCGCCGGGAGGGTGAATCTCTCGTCATCGGCGCCTGCACGCGTCAGGCGGACGTCCTCGCGAGCGCCGAGGTCCGGGCGGCCGTGCCGTTGCTCTCGGAGGCGCTGTCGAATGTCGGCCACGAGCAGACGCGGAACCGGGGCACGGTCGGCGGCAGCCTTGCCAATGCGGACCCCACCGCTGAGATCGGCCTGACGACCATGACGCTGGGCGGCGAGGTCTCGGCCATCGGCGCGGGCGGGGAGCGGCGCATCGCGGCTGCTGAGCTGTTCGAAGGCGCGATGGTGACGACGCTCGGCGCGGACGAGCTGCTGACCGCCGTGCATCTGCCGATCTGGAGCGCGCCGCGCACCGGTCACGGCTTCCACGAGGTCGGCATCCGCCACGGCGATTTCGCGATCGCCGCCGCGGCCGTCCAGTTGACGCTCGATGCGTCGGGAACCTGCGTCCGCATCCATATCGGCGTCGGCGGGGCTTCGCCCTGCCCGCTGCGGCTGACCGAGATCGAGGGCGCGCTGACGGGCAAGGCGCTCGACGACGCGACCGTCGAGGCGGCGACCGCGGCGATCCCGGACCTGCTCGATCCGCAGTCCGATCTTCATGCCGGCGCGGAGCAGCGCCGACGCACGGCGCTCGCCATGGTGCGGCGCTCCATCCGAACCGCCCGCGACCGGGCCGCACAGAACGCGTAACGGGGCCATGAGCGATCACGACATCTCACTCACCGTAAACGGACGGCGCATGACCGGCCGGGCCGAGGCCCGCACCACGCTGGTCGACTTCCTGCGCGACCATCTTGGCCTCACCGGTACCCATGTCGGCTGCGAGCACGGCGTCTGCGGCGCCTGCTCGGTCATCATGGACGGCAGGCCCATCCGGTCCTGCCTCGTCTATGCCGTGATGGCCGACGGCGCCGAGATCCGCACCGTCGAGGGGCTCGAAGGCGCCGACGGCAGCCTCAGCCCGCTGCAGGATGCGTTCTGGGAAACGCATGCCATGCAGTGCGGCTACTGCACGCCCGGCATGCTGATCGCGGCGACCGCGCTGCTCGAACGCAACCCCGATCCGTCGGAGGAGGAGATCCGCGACGCCATAGGCGGCAACCTCTGCCGCTGCACCGGCTACGTGCAGATCGTCGAGGCGGTGCAGATCGCGGCGAAGTCGATGCGGGAGGCCGAGTGATGGAAGGCATGGGCTACACCCCACGGGACTTCAAATACGTCTCGCAGAAGCGCCGCGTGAAGGAAGACCGCCGCTTCATCACGGGCCGCGGACGCTATGCCGCCGACGTGCGCCTTCCCGGTATGAAGCACGTCGCCATGGTTTCGAGCCCTTATCCCGCCGCGCTGATCAAGAAGATCGACGCAAGCGCGGCGCTGGCGATGCCCGGCGTCCATTACGTGCTGACCGGCGAGGAGCTGTTCCAGCACACCAATCCGCTTCTCGCGGGCGTCGACGTTCCGGGCGTGAAGCGCACGCCGCTCGCGCACACCAAGTCCCGCTACGCCGGCGAGTGGGTAGCTGCCGTCTGCGCCGACACGCGCGCCATCGCCGAGGACGCGGCCGAACTGGTCGAAGTCGAGTATGAGGCGCTGCCCTTCGTCATCGACCCCGAGGAGGCGTTCAAGCCGGATGCGCCCCGCGTGCACGAGGGCCACGACAGCAACGTCTTCTTCCACAAGAAATGGGTGTGGGGCGACGTCGAGGGTGACTTCGCGAAGGCGCAGCACAAGATTTCCTTCCGTTGCAGGTGGAGTCGCAATTCCACCGTTCCGATCGAGACCTTCGTCGCGGTGGCGAACTGGGACGACGGGCGCGAGATGCTCGACGTCTGGTCGTCGATCCAGATGCCGAAATATCCCGAGCAGATCGCCCGCGCGCTTCGCATCCCGGCGAACCACGTCAACGTTCACTACGACATCGACGTCGGCGGGTCCTACGGCCAGAAACGCGGCATCCGCCAGACCATCATCGTCTCCTACCTGTCGCGCAAGCTCGGCTTCCCGGTGCGCTTCATCGAGGACCGGCTGGAGAACATGTCGGGCGGCGATGCGCACGGCCCGGACCGCATCTTCGACATGGAAGCGGCGTTCGACGACGACGGCACGATCCGCTCGCTCAAGGTGCGCGCGCTCGACGACTGCGGCTGCTATCCCGGCCGCGCGCCGCTGCAGCTCGGCAAGCCGGTCGGTGCCATCGTCGGTCCCTACCGCATCGGCAGCGCCCAGTACGAGGCGATCTCGGTCTCGACCAACAAGACGAGCCAGGAGGCGGTGCG
>JAYOEF010000019.1:0-3081 GCA_038106605.1 Alphaproteobacteria bacterium | reverse complement strand
GGCGGCAATTCGAGCTTCGAGCCGCTGTTCAACCCGAAGAACGACACGACGACCTGGATGGAATCCGTCCAGATCCGCGTCGATCTCACGGGTGCGGTCACGGCGGTGATCAACACCTCGACCTCTGGCCAGGGCCACGAGACGCTGGTCTCGCTCGTCGTCGGCGAGGAGCTCGGCATCGACCCCGACAAAATCCGCGTCATCCATGCGGATTCGATCACCGCGCTGCCGTCGAACAGCCCCGTCGGCTCACGTATGGCCATCATGATGGGCGGCGCGGCGACCGGTGCGGCGAAGAAGATCCGCGACCGCGTGCTTGAGATCGCGGCGCACAACTTCCAGCTCCCCGCCGACCGGCTGGTCTACGAGAGCGGAAACGTCTCCGTCGCGGGCGACCCGTCGAAGACGATGACGTGGAACGAAATCGTCGACATCGCGCACCGCAAGTATCACGACATGCCGCTCGGCTCCGAGCCCGGCCTGCAGTCGATTTTCACCTGGGAGGTCCCGACCGGTGGCGCGCTGCCGAACGCGGACGGCACCTGCCAGATGTATCCCTGCTATTCGTTCGAGGCGCATATTCCGCTGGTCTCCGTCGATCGCGAGACGGGGCAGATCCGGATCGAGGAATATTACATCGGCCACGACTGCGGCACCGTGATCAGCCCCAACATCGTGCGCGGCATGACGTTCGGCGGTATCGCCCACGGCATCGGCGCGGCGATGTTCGAGAAGTTCGAGTTCGACCCCGAGTCGGGACAGCATCTCTCCGGCACCTTCATGGACTATCTCATGCCGTCGGCGCACGAGGTCCCGGACGTCGGCATGGTGAAGCACTACACGCCGTCGCCGCTGACGCCGATGGGCCAGAAGGGCTCGGGAGAGTCCGGCTATCTCGGCGGGCCGGCGGCGCTCGCGTCCGCGGTCAACGACGCACTCCAGCCGCTCGGGCTCGAGATCACGACGCTGCCGATGCGGGTGCGCGACATGGAAGCGATCCTCGCGGCCGCGGGCGCCGGGAAGCAGGGCGCCTAGGCCGCGAAATACATTTAGATCATCTGGAGAAGAACATGAGCGACGATCTTATTCTGAAGCAGGACGGCCGGATCCTCCGGGCCACCTTCAACCGCACCAAGGACGGACGCTGCTCCGACGGCATGGCGGCCGAGCTTTCCGCCGCGCTCCACAAGGCGCACGAGACCTCCGACATGGTGCTGGTGCGGAGCGCGGGCGCCGACTTCTGCACGGGCCGCGCGCGCAACGCCGATGCCGGCCCGCCGCACCCGGAGGCCTACACGCGGCGCGACGAGTACGATTCGATCTTCTACTGCTACCAGGCGATCCGGAACTGCAAGGTTCCTGTTGTCGGCGTCATCGAGGGCCGCTGCATGGGCTTCGGCACGGCGATCGCGTCCCTGTTCGACGTCTCTTTTGCGTCGAGCACGGCGACGTTCAACATCCCCGAGATGAACGACAACGTCATGCCGACGATGGTGATGTCGGCGGTCTACGACCGGCTGAACCGGAACGCCATCCTGTGGATGACCTACACCGCGAAGTTCATCGACGCCCAGCGCGCGCTGACCTACGGCATCGTCAGCGAGGTGGTCGACGCCGACAAGCTCGACGCCGAGGTCGACGAATTCTGCGCGACGCTGCTCAGCCGTCCGCGCCCGGCTATCCTCGGTCTCAAGGAGTATCTCCACACGGCGCCGCGCATGGACGAGAAGGGCGCGCTCGACTACGCCCGCGCCCAGCATTCGATGATCAACACCGCGGCGGCGATGAAGAAGGCGCACTGAGCGCTTCTTCCTGTCCACGAAACGGAAACGGCGCCCGCGGGCGCCGTTTTTCGTTCCGGTTCCTGTCGCGGCATCAGCCGAAATAACGGCCTTCGAGAAATTCCACCGGGACCGACTTGTTTTCCTTGGAGTCTCCGCGCATCGGCTTGCCGTCCGCATCGGTGCGGTTGGGCTTGGGCTGCTTCTGGAAGTTGGGCGTGCCGATGCGGAGCATGACGAGGGGTTCGCCCTCGACGGCGAAGAACTTGTAGACGCAACCCCGGGGCAGGAGGATGCCCTGGTTGGGTCCGATGACGGTTTCGGTCTCGTCCGGGTCGAAGAAGCGCGCGCGTCCCTGCAGGACAATGAAGGTGTGGTCCTCCGACGGATGCGCGTGGAGCTCGTTCTCGCCGCCCTCGGCGTAGATCTTGAGGCGGATCGAGATATCCTCGGTGGCCGCCAGCGGCGTGTCGGTCCGCCCGCGCGCGAGCAATTGGCCCGCGACGCGGAAGACGGTGGGCGATGTCCGCGAGGCGAGTTCCGACTGGCGGCGTTCGAGCTCCTCCGAACCGATCGCGGGCGGAATGATGTCGGTCGTGAGCGTCGCCATGTCGTCCTCCGTCGGATGCGGGTCCGGCGAAAAGCTTAGGCTCGCCCTCTGCACCCCGCAATCCGCTCAGGCGGGGCCGCGGATTTCCTCCGGCAGGAACGGAAACGCCGACAGCTCGTTGGCGCGGTCGACGGCGCGCGCTTCCTTGACGAAGCTCGGATCGAGCTCGGAGAGCGAGGCGACGCCGATCAGGCCCATGGCGTTCCTGATCTCCTCCTCCATGATCTCGAGCGCGCGGACGAGGACGGGCGTGCCGCCCGCGGCGAGCGCCCAGCCCTGGTAACGGCCAAGGCCCACGACGTTCGCCCCCAATGCCAACGCCTTCAGGACGTCGGTGCCGCGCACGAAGCCGCCGTCGACGACGATCTCGACGCCGCTGCCCTTCGTCGCCTCGACGACCTCCTTCAGGATCTCGATCGTGGCATCGCCGTGATCGAGCTGACGCCCGCCGTGGTTGGAGACGTAGATCGCGTCCATCTTGTGCTTGAGCGCGAGCTCGGCGTCCTCCGCCGTCTGTACTCCCTTGAGGACGAAGGGAAGACCGCCGCGTTCGCGCATGTCCTCCATCCACTCCCAGGTCAGCGCCGCCTGGAGGGCACGCGCATCCTCGCCGTAGCGCTGGATGCTCGGCGGCCGCCAGCCGGTGATGAGCTGGCGCTCGCGCCGGCCGTAATAGGCGGAATCGACGGT